>JAKBBV010000064.1 GCA_021808285.1 Pseudomonadota bacterium
CGCCTCGGCGGAGGCCCCCCCCCCCCCGGATCTCGAGAGACCTCGAAGGCGACGCCATAGGGTTCGAGGCTCAGCCGGTCGCCCGGCGCCGATGTGGCCAGGAAGCACGACCGGGCCAGACGACACCACCGGGCAGGACGCGGACCGGCGGAGCCTACCGTCAGGGCCACGAGGGCGGCCCCGCCCCGGCGCGCCTTCAGGCCCAGGAAGACTCCCCCGGACTCCCGCGCGGGGCGCCCCACTCACGCCCCCGATCGGATGGGCCGTCCGGGATGGGCGGCCTCGACGATCTGACCGTGATCCACCACGGGCACGCCGGCGACGATGACATAGGGGATGCCCACGGGATTGAGGGTCGGCTGGGCGTAGGTGGCGCGATCCTTGACCAGCGCCGGGTCGAACAGGGTGAGGTCGGCGTCGGCGCCGACCTGGACGCGGCCCTTGCGGCGCATGGCCGGGCTGATCGCCTCCAGTCGCTGGGCCGGCAGCAGGGTCATCTTGGCCAGGGCCAGCATCAGGGGGATGTCGCGCCTTTCCCGCACATAGACGCCCAGCACCCGCGAGAAGGTTCCCGAGCCGCGCGGATGACCGTGTCCGTCCACATAGGGCACGGCGTCCGAGGCGATCATCACCGCAGGGTCCTCGATGGCGGAGTCCACGCTGGCCTCGGGGATGGAGTGGATGATCACCCAGCCCGCCGGGTCGTCATGGCGATAGCGCGTGAAGCTCGCCTGTGTCAGCCGCTCGCCGGTGAGGGGCCATTCCAGGGCCCCGTAATCGATGCCCAGATGGTCGCGCCAGCCCTCGTCGAAGAGGGCCGACCCGATCAGGGTGCTGCCAGCCGTGTACGGATAGACTTCGGTGGTCACGTCCACGCCGCGGGCATGGGCGCCGTCGATCATCTCCAGCATCAGTCCGACTGAGCCCATGGCCTTGCTGCCGATATGGCAGATGTGCACCGGGGCCCCGGTGGCGGCGCTGTCGGCGATCAGTTCCTGGAACACGTCGGAGATGGCGCTGGGGGTCGCCTGGGCCGAGGCCCGGGCATGGACGAAGATCGGCGCATGCAATTTCGCCGCTGTCTGGAAGAACCGGAAGATCTCATCGCGACCCGCCCCTGGCTCATATTCGTAGAGCAGGCCCAGGCCGAGCCCGCCCGCCTTGAATTCCTGCTCGAACAGAGCCTGCCCCTTGGCGATCTGGGCGTCGGTCATGGGCTGCTCGGCCCACACCGACTTCAGCGCCAGGACCTTGGCCGCGGCCGCCGGATCCTCGGAGGTCATGGTCCCGCTGGGGATATCGGTCATCAGGCGGATGCGGATGCCCTGTTGCGACACCGAGGCGCCATAGTTGATCCGCGTCTTGCCCGCCCGCTCGGCATAGAAGGGCGCCACGGGAAACACCCCCGCCTCAAGCTCCAGCGAGGTGGTCACGCCATCCCGGGCCTGCTGGTCATAGCCGAACGGGTACTGGGCGTGGGAGTGCAGGTCGATGAAGCCCGGCGCCACCACCAGGCCATGAGCGTCGATGGTTCGCGCGCCCTGGAGCGGCCTGGCGCTGATGGCCGCGATCGTCCCGTGCGAGACGCCCACATTGGCGATGCGGTCGGTGTGGGTCTGCGGGTCCATGACCCGGCCGCCGGCAATCACCAGGTCATAGACGGGCGCCGCCGCCGGTCCCGCCGCCGCCGGTCCCGCCACGCCCAGGCTCGCCACGCAGAGGGCCGCCACACAGAGCGCCGTCTCGCATCGGGCCGCCACTCCCACCCAGACCCGTCTCCAGGCGTTTCGCATCATGAATCCCCCCACCACACCCGTTATCGAAGCTTCAGGGCCCCGCGCGCCGATGGCAAGGCCCTTGCGCCGGCGCCGAGCCCTATCCTTCGCGCCAGCGCACCTCGAAGCGGCAGGCTCTCTCGCCCATCGCGGCGCAGGCGACTTCGGCGGCGACCACGGGTCGTCCCAGAGCCCCGCTGAAGATCCGGCCGAAGGTGGCGGCGAAGGCGTCGCAGACCGGAGCGGCGGCGTGCAGTCCGCGGCAGGCGGGGGACCCGGTCAGGACGAGGCTCAGCCCGCCAGAGACGCCGCGCCAGGCGAAGGCGCCGTCGCCGATGAACGTCCAGGCGTGTCCTGAGATCGCCACGGCCAGAGCCCGGGCGGCGAGGGGTGTGGGAAGCCGGCGCAGCAGGGCCTGAAAGGCTGCGGGGATGCGTCGCGACAGCAGATAGTCGCCCGTGAGTTCGCCGGAATGACGGGCGATCCTGTGGGCGCGGGGCCCGTCGAGCTCGGCGAACAGCGCGCGACAGAGGGCGGAATAGTCCGCTGCGGGGATCATGTGGGTGGGTGGGGACGTCAGATATCCGGCCTGACCCGCCCGAGCGAAGACGCGGCGCGCGACCGTGGGGTCGTCCTCGCCCTCCAGGGCCTCGGCGAGACGGATGACCGCGTTGGGGCCTATGCGGCCCGGCCTAGCCCGCCGCCGCGCCATCGGGACCGGTTTCCATCTGCGCCTTGCCGCCGCCACAGGCGAGGCCCGCAGGCTCGGCGAGCCCGCGCTTGCGGCTCGGCTGGGCCCGCCAGTCGGCGGGCATGTCCTCGGCCCGGCGGCGCGAGGCGTCAAAGCCGAAGCGAACGGATTTGCGGCTCTGTGGTCCCCAGTATGCCACCTTGCCCAGATCATAGAACGTCCGCTCGAAGCCGGCCTTCATATAGGCCTTCAGACACCCCAGCAGATAGCGCCGGCGCGCCCCGGACCCGGCCCACGGATAGGAGAACAGAGCTTTCTTCATGTAGAAGCGCCGGTAGTTGTTCATGACGCGGTCGAGGAGCTCTCCGCGCTCCATCGCCTGGGGCTTCATGATCGGCGTCACGAAATTGTATTTCTCGTAGTCGAACACCTCGACCTTGTCGCCGAGTTCCCGGAAGAGGTCGCTGAACGGCCAGGGCGTGTACATCGACCAGTTGGCCAGATCCGGCTTCCAGTCGCAGGCCATGCGATAGGTCTCTTCAAGCGTCTCCGCCGTCTCGTTCTCGAGCCCGACGATGAACTGCGCCTCCACCACGATCCCGGCCTGACGCAGCAGCTGGATGGCGCGCTTGTTGTCCGCGACCGTGGTTTCCTTGTTGAACAGATCGAGTTTGAGCTGCGCCGCGGCCTCCGTGCCCAGCGAGACGTGGACGAGACCTGCCTTTCGGTAGAGCGGCAAAAGCTTTTCGTCGCGCAGGATATCGGTCACGCGGGTGTTGATGCCCCAGAGGATTCCCAGATCCCTTCGGATCAGCTCCTCGCAGAAGGCGACAAACTTCTTGCGATTGATGGTGGGCTCCTCGTCGGCGAGGATGAAGAACCCGACGCCGTGGTCGCGCATCAAGCCTTCGATCTCATCGACGACCCGCTTGGGATCGCGCACCCGATAGTCACGCCAGAACTTCCACTGCGAGCAGAAGGTGCAGGTGAACGGACAGCCCCGGGCCATGTTCGGGATGGCCACGCGAACGCCCAGGGGAATGTAGTTGTACCGGGGCCAGTCGAGGAGGCTCCAGTCGGCGACGATGCTGTCGATGTCGCGGATCGGCGGGGCCGCGGGCGTGGCCGCCACGCGCGCGCCGTCGAGAAAGGCGAGGCCGCGTATCTGAGCGCGATCCTTGGCCCACCTGCCCTCGGCGACGGCCCGGGCGATGGCGACCATGATCTCCTCGCCCTCCCCGCGCACGATCGCGTCGATCCATGGCGCTTCGGCCAGGACCTGGGGGTACATGAAGGTCCCGTGCACGCCGCCCAGCAGCGTCACCGCCTGCGGCGCCGTCTCCCGCGCGATCTTCAGCACCCGTTCGGCGGTGTAGATGGCCGGCGTGATGGCGGTGGTTCCGACGATATCGGGCGCAATCTCGGCGATGCGCTCGGCCAGACGCTCGTCGGTCATGCGTGTGGTCATGGCGTCAATGAAATGGATGTCGTCGAAGCCCGCCTGGCGAAGCGCTCCGGTCAGATAGGCGGCCCAGGCCGGGGGCCAGTCCCCCGCGATCTCCGCGCCTCCGGAGTGATAGTTGGGATGGATGAAAAGGATCCGCATGATCTCCCCGCCTCATCAGCGCCCCAGGAAGGCTCCGCCCTAGGCGATATCCCGCCTTGATCTGGATCAGTCGCGGGGGCCGGCGGGGCCTTGGACGCCCCTCTCGCGCGGCCGGCGGGGTTGAACAGTCCCGCGCGGCGGGTAGGCTCCAGGAACCTCGAACCGGAGCGCTCATGGCTGTCTCGCTACGATTCCTCGCGGCGCTCGTTCTGGGCCTCGTCCCTGCCGCCGGCTGCCGGGCGCAACCCGCGGCGAGCGCCCCCGACGCGGCCTTGGCGCTTGAGCGCACGATCCCCCTGACGGGGGTGCGCGGGCGGATTGATCACCTCGTCGTCGATCTGCGGCGCAGGCGCGTCTTCGTGGCGGAGTTGGGCAACGGTTCGGTGGAGTCGATCGACCTCGTCCGTGGCGTCTCGCTGGGACGGATCACGGGCCTGAAGGAGCCCCAGGGCCTGGCCTATCTGCCGGAACGCGACGAATTGGCGGTTGCCAGCGGAGGCGACGGCACGGTGCGCTTCTATCACGCCGGCGATCTGAAGCCCGACGGGGTGATCAAGCTTGGCGATGACGCCGACAACATGCGGGTGGACGCCATGGGCCGGGTCGTGGTCGGCTATGGCTCGGGCGCGCTGGCGGTGATCGATCCGGCCAGCCACAGGGTGGTCGCGAGCCTGCCCTTGCCCGCCCATCCCGAGAGCTTCCGCCTTGAGGGCCACAGGGTGTTCGTGAACGCGCCGGACGCCCGGCGGATCATCGTCGGGGACCTGACGAGCGGAGCGGTCACGGCGACCTGGCCGGCGGCCCACGGCTTCAATTTCCCGATGGCGCTGGACCCCGCGGGCGCTGCTCTGGCCGTGGTCTATCGTCTTCCGGCGCGGCTGCAGCTTATCGCTGCGGCCTCCGGAGCGACCCTCCTCGATCGGGCGACCTGCGCGGATGCCGACGACGTCTTCTTCGATGAGGGTCGCCATCGCATCTACGTGATCTGCGGCGGAGGCGCCGTCGACGTGGTCGATCAGGGCCACCCGGAGCGGTCCCAGCGTGTCGTCACCCGGGCCGGCGCGCGGACCGGCCTTTACGTCCCCCAGCTTGACCGCCTGATCGTCGCCGCGCGCGGCGCGGACGCCGCGCTCCTGATCTATCGGCCGCACCCTTGAGTCTCCAGGCCTTGAGTCTCCAGGCCGGCGTTCGCGTGCGCGTCTGCGGCCGGCCCCTTGCCCGGATGAGCCTTCACCCATGACATCCTCCACCTCCTGGACCGGCGCCGCGATGGCGCTGGCCTCCGCGGCGCTGTTCGGCGCCTCGACCCCTCTGGCCAAGCTGCTCCTGGGCGGCGGCGTCGACCCGTGGATGCTGGCGGGCCTGCTCTACCTGGGTTCAGGGCTGGGCCTTGGCCTCGTCCACCTGATGCGTCGCCTCCTGGGCCTGCCCGTGGCCGAAGCGCCGCTGAGGCGGGGTGATCTTCCCTGGCTGGGCCTGGTCGTGCTGGCGGGCGGCGTGATCGGTCCGGTGTTGCTGATGCTGGGCCTGGCCCGAACGCCGGCCTCTTCGGCGGCCTTGCTGCTGAACCTGGAGGGGCTGGCGACGATGGCCATCGCCTGGATGTGGTTCAGGGAGAACGTCGATCGACGGGTGTTGATGGGCGCCGCGGCGATCCTGGCCGGCGCCGGGCTGGTCTCCTGGCGAGGCGGCCCGGCCGGCGTCGGGCTGGGCGCCCTGGCGATCGCCGGCGCCTGCCTGGCCTGGGGCGTGGACAACAACCTGACGCGCAAGCTGTCCTCCGCCGACCCCGTGCAGATCGCGGCGATCAAGGGCGCCGCGGCGGGCGCGGTCAACCTGACCCTGGCCCTCGTCGCTGGCGCCCGCCTGCCCGCGCTGGGCGCCATCGTCGGCGCCGGCGTGGTCGGGGTCTTCGGCTATGGGGTGAGCCTTTCGCTGTTCGTGCTGGCGCTGCGCCATCTGGGCGCGGCGAGAACCGGGGCCTATTTCTCGACCGCGCCGTTCCTTGGGGCGGTCCTGGCGCTCATCCTGTTCCGCGAGCCGATCACGATCCCGCTCGCGGGCGCGGCGGGGCTGATGGGCGTCGGCGTCTGGCTGCACCTCTCCGAGCGTCACGATCATGACCACGCGCATGAGGCCTTGGACCACGAGCACCGGCACGTTCACGACGCGCATCACCAGCACCATCACAGCCCTGGCGATCCCCCTGGAGAGCCTCATACCCACTGGCATCATCACGCGCCGATGAGACACAGGCACCCGCACTATCCGGACCTGCATCACCGCCACGGGCACGCCCACGTCCATTGAGGCCCGATGCGGAGCGCCCGGCCATGACCATCACCCTCACCGCCTTCGAGGCCTCGCCGGATCGCGGCCGGGGCCTGGCCCGGGACATGCGCGTGCGCTGGGCGCTGGAGGAGGTCGGCCGGCCCTACGAGGTCCAGCTCCTCTCCTTCGAGGCCATGAAGACGGCGGAGCATCTGGCGCGCCACCCCTTCGGCCAGATCCCCACCTATGAGGAGGACGGTCTCGTGCTCTTCGAGACCGGAGCCATCGTCCTGCACATCGCCCACGGCCATGCCGGCCTCCTGCCGGAGGCGCCGCAGGCCCGGGCCCGGGCCGTCGCCTGGCTGTTCGCGGCCCTGAACACGGTCGAGCCGCCGATCCTGGAGCTGGCCAACGCCCGGCTCCTGGAGGCAGAGCAGCCCTGGACCGCCGCGCGCCTGCCCCTGGTGAGGGACCGCGTGCGTCAGCGCCTGGTCCCGTTCGCCCGCCATCTGGGCGAGGCGCAATGGCTGGAAGGCGACTTCAGCGCCGGCGACCTGATGATGATCTCGGTGCTGCTGCGGCTGCGACCCTCCGGTCTTCTGGACGACCATCCCACCCTGGCCGCCTATGTCGCACGTGGTGAGGCGCGAGGCGCCTATCAGCGCGCCTTCGCCGCACAGCTCGCCGTGTTCGAAGCCAGCCAGGCGCGGCCGGCCTGACCCGCCCGGCGGCGCCTACAGCGCCATGCCTCCGGAGACCTCGATCCTCTGGCCGTTGATCCAGCGGCTCTCCTCGCCCACCAGGGAGGCGATCATCGGCCCGATATCGTCGGGCAGGCCGGCGCGGCCGAGCGCGGTCCCCTGCGCCACCATGCGGTTGATGTCGGGGTTGTCGCGCACCATGCCGCCGCTGAAATCCGTCTCCACCGCGCCTGGCGCCACCACATTGGCGGCGATCCCGCGGGCGCCCAGCTCGCGGGCCATATAGCGGGTCAGCACCTCCACCGCGCCCTTGATCGATCCGTAGGCGGAGCTTCCCGGCATGGCGAAGCGGGTCAGGCCGGAGGAGACATTGACGATCCGCCCGCCGTCACGGATCAGCGGCAGCAGGGCCTGGGTCAGGAAGAACACGCCCTTGAGGTGCACGCGATAGAGGGCGTCGAAATCCGCCTCCGTGACCTGGCCGAACGGGGCGTGGTGCGAGTTGCCGGCGTTGTTCACCAGCACGTCCAGGCCGCTCGCCGACCAGGCCTCCAGGGCTCCGCGCACCGCCTCGACGAAGGCGGGGAAGGCCGAGATCTCGCCGGTATCGAGGGCGATCGCCCGGGCCCGGACGCCCGACGCCTCGGCCAGGCGCACCACCTCCGCTGCCGCCGCCGCCTCGGCGCGATAGGTGAAGATGACATCCAGACCGCGCCCGGCCAGGGCGAGGACCGTGGCGCGGCCGATGCCGCGGCTGCCGCCCGTGACGAGGGCGATGCGGGATGATGACGACATGGGGCTCTCCTGGAGATGGGGTCGGGACCGACATCTAGGCCGGCGCCGGCGATCCCGCAGCCCCCGCCCCTGGACATGATTATTCCGCAATGCGAAACAAACGGCGTGGATCGTTTAGCCTCGCTTGAGCTTTTTGTCCGCATCGTGGAGCGCCGCAGCTTCACCGCCGCGGCGGCGGATCTGGGCGTGTCGCGTCCAGCGGCCACGGCGGCGATCAAGGCCCTGGAGCAGCGTCTGGGCGCGCGCCTGCTGCAACGCTCGACCCGCCATGTGGTCCCCACGGTGGAGGGCGAGGCCTATCATGCCCGCTGCGTGCGCCTCCTCGCCGATCTGGAGGAGGCGGACCGCGGCGTCAGCGGCGAGATCGGCGGCCTGCTGCGGGTCGATGTTCCCGGCAATCTCGCCCGCACCCTCATCCTTCCCGCCCTGCCCGCCTTCCTCGCGCGCCATCCGGGCCTCGCCGTGCAGCTCAGCGAGGGCGAGCGGTTCGTCGACCTGGTGCGCGAAGGCTTCGACTGCGTGGTGCGCGCCGGCCTGCTGGCCGACAGCGGCCTCGTCGCCCGGCCTCTGGGCGCGGTGGAGGAGATGACCTGCGCCAGCCCCGCCTATCTGGCGCGCTGCGGCGTTCCGGCCACGCCCGACGACCTCGCCGGACACGAGATGGTCGGCTTCGTCTCCTCCCGCACCGGCCAGCCCCTGCCCCTGGAGTTCACCCGCGACGGCGCGGTGATCGAGGCGGCGCTCCCGGCCCGGGTCCTGGTGGGCGGCGCGGATCTGTCCATCGCCGCGGCCTTGCAGGGTCTGGGCCTCATCCAGTCCCCCCGCGCGCGCCTGGCGCCCGAGATCGAGGCCGGCCGGCTGGTGGAGGTTCTGGCGGCCTTTCCGCCCACCCCGACGCCGGTCGCCCTGGTCTATCCCAGCCGCCGCCTCTCGCCCCGGGTGCGCCTGTTCGCCGACTGGCTGGAAGCCCTGCTCAGGCCGGGCCTGCACACCCCGCAGGGCGCCGCCGCGCCTGCCCCGACCGCCTGACAGGGACTCGATGTCCGCGCAGGCGCCCTGGCCAGACCGGGCGCGCGCGATCTAGTCTTCGCCCTCGCGCCCTTGGCCTCGCCCTGGGATGGGCGCCGCGCGCAGGGAGGCGAGAACGGGATTTGACGCCGCACGCCGCCGAGATCTCCGCCGTCCCTCGCCCCGGCGCCTCCCCGGGCGAGGCTGGCCTGCGCGTCGCGGTTCTTGGAGCCACCGGCACGATCGGCCGCGCTGTGGTCGCGGCTCTCCAGCGGAGGGGCTGCGCGGCCGTCGCCCTCGTGCGTCGCCGCCCCGTGCGCGCCGACCTGGCCGCCCTCCTTCCCGGCGCCGTCGTGCGGGCCGCGGATGTCACCGACCCCGCCAGCCTCGTCCGCGACGGCTTCGCCGGGGAGAGGTTCGACGCCGTCATCTCCTGCATGGCCTCGCGCACCGGCGCGCCCGGGGACGCCTGGGCCGTGGACCACGATGCGCAGCAGGCCGCCCTCGCCGCCGCGCGCGAGGCGGGGATCGCCCATTTCGTCCTGCTCTCCGCCCTTTGCGTGCAGAGGCCGCGCCTCGCCTTCCAGCACGCCAAGCTCGCCTTCGAAGCCAAGCTCGCCGCCTCCGGCTTGCGCTATTCCATCGTGCGCCCCACCGCCTTCTTCAAATCCCTCACCGGCCAGGTCGCCCGCGTCCGGCAGGGCCGCCCCTTCCTGATCTTCGGCGACGGACGGCTCACCGCCTGCAAGCCCATCGGCGATGAGGATCTGGCCGACTATCTCGTCGACTGCCTGACCGACGAGAGCCGCTGGGACCGCATCCTGCCCATCGGCGGCCCGGGCGAGGCCATCACCCCCCGCGATCAGGGCGAGGCCCTGTTCGCCCTGCTCGGCCGCCCGCCGCGCTTCCGCTCCGTCCCCGTGGCCCTGCTCGATGTCATCATCGCCGGGCTGAGCGGTCTGGGGCGCCTCGTCCCGGCCCTGGCCGACAAGGCGGAGCTGGCCCGCATCGGCCGATACTACGCCACCGAGTCCATGCTGGTCTGGGACCCGGCGCGCGGCCGCTATGACGCCGACGCCACCCCCTCCACCGGATCGCAGACCCTGTTCGATCTCTATCGCCGCATCCTCGCCGGCGAAGCCGCCCCCGACCGCGGCGATCACGCGGTGTTCTGAGGCGGCGGGGACCAACCGCGCGCCGCGACGCCACAGACTCGACCCTCACGCTCATCGGCGCCTAAGCTCGCGCCCATGGCCCCGCCTTCGGATTGGTACGGCGCGCACGTGGAGGAGGTCTCGGCCCGGTTCGAGAGCCTGTCGCCCGACGACGTCCATGGCTGGCTCGTCGATCTCCTGCCCCCGGCGCCGGGGGCTCTGGCCCTGGACGTCGGCGCGGGCACGGGGCGCGACGCCGCCTGGCTCGCGGGAAAGGGACTGGACGTGGTGGCCGTCGAGCCCTCCGGTCCCATGCTTGAGACGGCGCGCCTGCTGCATCCGACTCCGGATGTTCGGTGGGTGTCGGACTCCCTCCCCGCCCTCGCCAAGGTTTGCCGACTGGGCCTCGCCTTCGATCTCATCCTTCTCAGCGGCGTGTGGATGTTCGTGGCGCCGGCCGACCGCGCCCGAGCCTTCCGCAAACTCATCGGCCTTCTGAAACCCGGAGGCCGCCTCGCCCTTTCCCTGCGCATCGGACCTCCCGACCGCGAGCGCGGAATGCACCCGGTGGACGTGGCGGAGATCGAAACCCTGGCGCGGTCCCACGGCGCGCTGGTGGAGCGGATCGCCCACAACCCGGACCTCATGGGCCGGCCGGGCCTGTCCTGGTCGAATCTCGTCCTGCGCCTTCCCGACGACGGCACAGGGGCCCTGCCCCTTCTGCGCCAGGTCATTCTCAACGACAGCAAATCCTCCACCTACAAGCTGGCCCTTCTGCGCACCCTCTGTCGCATCGCCGACAGCGCCGCGGGCCTGGGGCGCGAGGACGCGGACGGCCAGGTGGAGGTCCCGTTCGGCCTGGTGGGTCTCTACTGGCTTCGCCTCTTCAAGCCTCTGGTCGCCGCCGACCTGCCGCAGCTTCCCAACAATCGCGGCCAGCAGGGGCTCGGCTTCGTCGGCCCGGGATACCGCGCGTTGGCGGACGTCTCGCCTCTGGATCTTCGCCTGGGAGCCGTCTTCGCCGGCGCGCGGGCCAAGGCCCTCCATGACGCCTTGGCCGAGGCCTGCCGCACCATCGAGATTATGCCCGCCCATTATATGACCTTCACGGACGGCGGGGCGATCTTCCCCGTGGCCAGGGCCCGCCGCGTCCCGCCGCCGGCCCAGATCGTTGTCGACGGGCCCTATCTGCGCGCGTTCGGCCTCTTGAGAGTTCCGGGACACCTCTGGCGCGCCATGCAGCGCCTGGCGGTCTGGATCGAGCCGGCCCTCTCCGCCGAGTGGAAGCGCCTGATGATCGATTACGCCGAGCGTCAGGACCGTCGGCTGGCGCCCGAGATCATCGACCGCGCCATGCTCTGGTCCGAGCCCGCCCGGGAGGTCGGCCTGGCCCGCTCCCAGGCCGGTCGCCTCCTGGGAACGGGAGCGCTGTATTGCGTGTGGAGCGGCCGGAGCCTCGCCGCCGACACCCTCGATATCGACCACTGCTTCCCCTGGTCCGCCTGGCCGTGCGACGACCTCTGGAACCTGATGCCCGCCCATCGGGAGGTGAACCAGCGGCAGAAGCGGGACCGTTTGCCCGCCGCCGGGCTTCTGCGCGCCGCCCAGGACCGCATCCAGGCCTGGTGGGAGAGCGGGTATCTCAAGACCGGGGAGGCGCTGGCCGCCCGCTTCCAGATCGAGGCCCGGGCCTCCTTGCCGGTCCTGGGGACGGACGCCGGCGCCGCGGCGGCGACGCTGGATGACGTGTTCGACGCCCTCGCCCTGCAGCAGGTGCGCCTGCGCGCGGACCAGGGCCTCGCCCTCTGGGACACGCCCGGCTGAACCGCCACGGGCTCTGCGCGCCCGCCCCCTTGCGCGCGCCGTCCCCGCGGCCCATACTGAACCTGATGGTTCAGTTATCCACCCCCGCCGCGCTCGACCACGCCTTCGCCGCCCTCTCGGACGCCACCCGGCGCGGGGTGCTGGAGAGGCTGGCGCGCGAGGACGCCTCGATCACCGATCTGGCGCGGAGCTTCCGCATGACCCTCACGGGCATGAAGAAGCACGTCGGCGTGCTCGAGCGCGCGGGCCTCGTCGCCACGCGAAAGGTCGGGCGGGTGCGCACCTGCCGCCTGGGCCCGCGCGTCCCGGCGGAGGAGATCGCCTGGCTGGAGGCCTATCGCCGCCTCTGGGCGGCCCGCTTCGACGCCCTCGACCAGGTTCTCGACGACCTCAAACCCCAGGAGAGCACAGATGGACGCCACGCACGCTGACGGCCCCCGGCCCGGTCCCACCGAGACGATCCCCGCCGAAACGGCGCCCGCCGAAACGCAGGTGGAGCGCCTCTCCGAGCGCGAGACCCAGGTCGTGCGCCTCTTCAACGCCCCGCCGGCCCTGGTCTTCGCCGCCTGGACGCGGCCCGACCTGCTCCAGCGCTGGTGGACGCCCAAGTCCTATGGCCTGACCTTCGTCTCCTGCGAGGCCGACGTGCGCGCGGGCGGGACCTACCGCTTCGTCTTCAACCACGCCGACTTCGCCGAGCCCATGGCCTTTCACGGCCGCTATCTGGAGGTCGTTCCGGACGCCCGCCTCGTCTGGACCAACGAGGAGGCGCACGGCCAGGGCTCCGTCACCACCGTCACCTTCGAGGCCGTCCCCGGCCCTGATCAGGGCCAGATGACCCGCCTCGTCCTGCGCGAGACCTACCCCTCCAAAGAGGCCCTGGACGAAGCCCTGGCCAACGGCTCCACCGGCGGCCTCACCGAAACCTTCGCCCAGCTGGACGCGGTGCTGGCGGAGGCGTGAGGGGGGGGTGGGGGGGTAGGAGGGTGGAGGGGGAAAGGAATAATAGAAAGAATGCGTGTCGCTATCTTTTCAAGTCCTCAAGCTCTTCAGCTCCCTCTACTCTCCCCTGCACCACATGTATGTCCATGGATACATACATGCATG
>JAKBBV010000065.1 GCA_021808285.1 Pseudomonadota bacterium
GACCCGTGGCCGTGATCGTCCCCGCCGCCCCGCTCGCGCCGGCCACCGTGATCGTCCCGGCCGTCACGCTCGATCCGGTCAGGCTCACCGGCCCCCCCGCCGTGATCGTCGTCGCTGAGACCGGGCCGAAAGCGAATTCAGGGGGAGGTGGAAAAAGGGTCGGCGGCGGCGGGCCGGCCTGATCGACGACCTGAGCGCCGACGCTGATGTAACCGACGGACTCTGCGGTGAACGCCCCGCCGGTGGTCGCCGACTGCAGCGTGATCTGGCCGGCGCCCTCCAGAGTCATATCGCCGCCTGAGCTCAACTGGCCGCCAAGGCTGGTCGCGGCGTTGATGTCGCCGCTGGACAGGACGGTGAAGGTCCCTCCGGCCGTGGCCGTGTGGAGAGTCAAAGCGACCGGGCTATCGGCTTGGGTGGTGAATGTGGGCGCCTGGCCGGCCGTGATCGTGTCAGCGCCCGTGCTGAGAATGATATCTCCGCCGGCCCCGGTCGTCGCGGTTGTGGCGATCAGAGTCCCGGTGGCGTCGACGACCGCGCCCGTGATGCCGGCTGCGGTGAGGCTGGCGACATAGACGTTGGTCCCCGAAGTCGAGCCCTGGAGGATCAGGGGGAAATCCGTGACCCCGGAGGGCTGAGTGACCACGAACTGGAGCATGTCCAGGTCACCCGACGTTTCCTGCGTGAGGGAGAGGGTGAAGGCGTTGGCCGCGCCATAGACCACGCTGCCGGCGCCCCCTCCGGTCCCGGTATGATCGGCGCTCGTTACCGAAGCCCCCGCCGCCACGTTCACGAACGGAGCGATCAGGGCCAGCATGCCGCCATTGGCCGTAAGGCTGGCCCCGCTCTGGACCGTCACCCCCCCGACGCCGCCGGCGACGCCACTCGTGGGAGCGGCGAAGATCGCGGGGTAGGGATTTCCCGCAGGGTAGGTCACCGTGCCTGGAAAATAGGTCCCGCCGGGATCGCCGCTCGTTCCGGGATAGCCGGTCGAAGGGTAGGTGAAGGGAAAGGAACTGGTGTTGGTTGCGGTGAGAAAGCTCGGCGTGTCCACCAGGGCGGTCGTGGCGAGCAGGCCGCCGACATTAACCACGGCCGTCGATCCGAAAATGACCCCGCCGGGCGCGCTGAACCAGACATTGCCGCCTGGGGCCCCCCCGACCGTGGCGGTTAGCGCGCCGGAAATCATCACCGGAGTGCTGTTCACCAGCTGGTTCAGCACGATGTCGCTGCGCGTATTGAACGTGAAGTTCACCGCGTTGCCGGACGCGATCGTGAAGCTGGTCCAGTTGATGATCGTGCGCGGGGCATTGGTGGCCACGGTCATCGTGCCGCCCGTCACGCTGACGGAGGGCGCGCCGCCGCCGCTGGACACCTGAGGCGAGGTCAGAGCCTGGACGGGCAGGGTGGGCGCGGCCAGAGCGTCAAAGGCGACGGCGCCCAGGCCGCCGACCAACGCGCTTCCGGCCAGAAGCGCAAGGCGAGTCCGGCGTCGCGTCTCGCAGCGGGTCATCGGGCGATCTCCTCAGGTCCCGACATCAGAAGATCGCCGTCGTGATGTTGACCAGAAGGCGAGGGGCAGGCTTCGGAAGGCCGGGCGCCGGCGCCTGGAAGGGTATGGCGTAGGCAAGGTCGACATTGAACCGATTGGCGAGTCTGAGGACGACGCCGAGGCCCGTGGAGGTCAGCACGCGGTTGTTCACGAGCGCCACGCCGTTCTGGTGAATGTAGCCCATATCATAGAAGACGTAGGGCTGGGCGGTGACGAGTCGCTGCACCTGAATCGTCCGATAGCGCAGCTCCGTCGAGTCGCTGAAACCGCTGTCGCCCAGCAAGGTGGCCGGATCGTATCCCCGCCCGATCGTCAGGTCGCCCAGGGCGATCTCCTCGTAGTCGAGCAGAATGTCGGGCGAATATTGGGCCTGGAACTGGTTGCTGATCTGAAACGGTCCAAAGAACCTCGTCGAGGCTTGACCCGAAGCCCGCAACAACCATCCGTCCGGCGCGCCATTGGGGCGCGTGAGGTCGGGGGCGCCGGCGCCGCTTGCGCCGAGCCCCTCCACGCCGTGCCGGAAACTGAGCGAGCCGTTCAGTTCGATCGATCGCGAAAACAGATCCAGCTGATCATCGCCGTCGGCGCGGACATAGAAGATCCGCATGCGGTCTCGATACAGCGCATTGCCGATCGCGTCGGTGGCCTCGTCAACGAAGTCGAAGCCCGCGGCGAGGTTGAGATTGCGGTGGCGCAGCCGCACCAGAGGATAGGCGAGCTCCCCCTCGGCGACGAAGGAGGTGCTCTTGAGATCCAGCGGCGCGACCGCGCCTCCGGGGAGAGTGTCGCCATATATGAACGACCCTCGCGCAATCATTCCATCGTCGCCGATCCGCGCTTCCTCCAGGATCTGGAAGACGGTCTGCTCGTCATTGGCCAGGGTGTGGTAGGCGACGAGGGTCGTACGGTCGCCGAAATCGGTCAGGTCGTTGACGTCCAGCCGCAGCAGACCGCCGAAGCGGCCAGTGGCGGCCGACTCCAGATTCTGAATATTGGCGACCAGGTCGACGGGCTTGGCCTTGACCGTGACGTCGAGATCGACGCCGCCGCGTTCGCCCGTGATCGAGGGGCGTACGGCGATCCGCACCTGGACGCCCGGAATGTCGGTCGCCAGCAGCAGGTAGCGTTGGGCTTTGCGCATGTCGAAGGGCGCCATGCCGCGCAGCTTGTTCAGATAGCGCTCCACCGCAGCCTGTGCGTGTCCGGCGTCGCCCCTCACGCGGATATTGACCACGTGGGCCTCGATCACCTCCAGTTGGAGACGCCCGTCAGAGATCCGCTGAGCTGGAATCTCGACCCGGGCGAGTATCCCGCGACGGAACATCAGGGTCGCGGCGCGGTCGCGGATTTCGCAGATGCTCGCGACCGGGATCTCCTGGCCGATCAGCCCCGCATAGGCCGCGCTCAACTGCCTCGCCGACAGGGCGGTGGCCCCGTGGAACACGACTTCCTTGAGCGTGAATCTGAGCTTCGAGCTGCTCAGCGGACAGGGGCCCGGCGGCTCCTCGACGAAGAGATCGTGGTTGCGCGGCGTTGGCGGGGGCACGCGCGCCGTCGGGTTTAGCGCCTCCCGCGACGGCAGGGCCGCCGCGGCCTGGGCGGAGGGGCTCATGGCCTGGGCTCGCGCGGCGGAGGGATCGGCGATGACGGCAGCCCAAATGACCGACAGGCCGAGGGGGATGACCCATCTGGTCAGCGCCCCAATCGCCGGCATCCAGACGCGGCGTGACAGACGATCCAAAAGACCCCTAGCCCCCCCTGCGCCGACCGGCGCCTTGAAAACCTTGCAAATCCGCAGCCCCCGCCAGACACGGGCGCCGCCGCACATTGCGCGCGTCAAGCGGAAGGTTTCCGATACTGATCAAATTTATCGGCCATGTTGAATAAAACGTCCAGCCATGAACCGTCGGGGTCTCGTCTGAACAGCCTCATCGAACTGTACCACGGGGTATCCGATCGATCGTCCGGCCAGCGCCAATCTGGATTTGAGCCAAGCGCGATCCAGACCGGGCGACCGAGCGCCCCCGCGAGGTGAGCGACGGCTGTGTCGCAACATATGATCAGATCGAGATTCGCCATGACGCCAGCCGTTTCAGCGAGGTCTCCGCTATGAAATGGATCTCCCAGATCGATCAGGCTCTTCAGCGCCTGAGGCGCATCCTTGAGCTGATCGGCGCCGTGGCCCTTTTGCAAGCTGATCAAGGAGACGCCCGCGAGATCCGCGAGGGGCGCCAGCGCGGCGAGCGGAAATGATCGCCCATGCTCGACCCTGGCGGAAGCATTCCCCTGCCAGGCGACGCCGATCCGTCGCCCGCTCGCGGGGAGACGCCTTGCCCAGGCCGCCGCGAGGATCGGATCGGCGACCAGAGCCGGAGCCTTGGGCGCCGCCTGCCCCGGGGAGACGCCCAGGAGTCCCGGAAGGCTCATAATCGGAAGCCACAGGTCGAATTCCGGTCGGCCAGCCCGCTCGTCCAGAACCTGGTCGACGCCGGGCAGGCGCGCCAGCACCCGCAACAGGCTTGACGGCGCCTGGACCGTCACCGGGCCGACCTGAGCCCGGATGCTCTTGATCAGACAAGCGGCCTGAAGGGTGTCGCCCAGTCCCTGCTCGGCCACGACCAGCAGCCTGGCGCCGGGCGCCCGGTCCCCTCGCCAGGGGGGCTGGCCGAAACTGCGCGTCCAGCCCTCCGTGGACGGGAGGCGCAGACGCCACTCATACTCGGGCCATGCCTCGCCCCACCTCCTCTGTTTGAGAAGCGCGAAGGCGAGACCATGGTGCGCGGCGGCGAAACCCGGATCGAGCGCGAGCGCCGTGCGAAACGCGCCCTCCGCGTCCGCCGATCGACCCAGGCGGAGATGGGCGACGCCAAGATTGTTGTGGGCGTGAGGCGAGTCGGGGTCGCGTTCGCAGGCCTGCTGAGCGAACTCCAGACTCTCCTGGAACCGCCCCTCTCGCTCAGCCAAGGCGGACTTCGTCAGCAGAGCCCTGATGCCGCCCTGAGGCATCGCCTCATCCGCGGCCGCCAATCCTCGCCGGGCTTCGACCAGCCGAGGGTCAAGCGCCGTCGCCGCGCGAAACGCCGCCCGGGCCTCACGCGCCCGCCCCAGGGCCAGAAGCGCCACCCCCCTGTTCGAGTGGGCCAAGGCGAAACCCGGGTTGTCCGAAAGGGCCGCGTCCAGAAGGTCCAACGCCTCCCGCCACCGGCCCTGCAAGAGATAGACCCGCGCCAGATTGTAACGGCTCGCCTTGGGTTCGGGCTGCAGATCGAGCGCTCGCCCGAACGCCGCCGCCGCCGCATTCAGCAGGCCCTCCCCCGCGAGAGTCTGGCCGAGCCGATCCCAGAGCGCCGAAGTCTTGGAATCCGACAGGGTCGCCGACTGGATGACCTCGAGCGCCTCCTTTCGGCATCCGCGGGCCTCCAGGCGGTCCGCCTCAGCTAACGCGTCCTCAGGCCGAAGGGCGGCGGGCAGGCGGACGGTGGAGAGCGACCACTCGTTTCGACTGGCGGCGAGCGGTGGGAACGCGAGATAGGCCGAGAGACTCCGGTAAAGGCAGGACAAGGCGATGTCCGGGGTGACGTTCTCAATCTCTCCCGGCATCAGAGGAAGGCGCAGGCGCGCGTTCCCAACGGGCAGGGCCTTGGCGAGGAGCTTCGCAGCGCCCTTGGGCGAAACCGTGTAGCAAGGCGTTCCAAGCGCGCCCAGCAACCGAAGCGGGACGGCGGCGGCGTCAGACCGCCGGAAGGTCTCGGGGCTTTCGCGGAACCGGCCCTGATCCGCCGCCAGGGCGATGGGAAGGCCCGGCGTCATCTCCGCTTCGGCGATGGAGTCGAAATTCCAACCCCACAATATGAGGTCGTAGTCCGGAACGGCCGAGATCAGCGCCATCGACAGATCAACAAAGCCGTCACGCAGGATGGCGTCATCCTCACAGAGCGTGATCGGCGTCTGGCTGTCCACACAAAGGCGCCAGAGACGTTGCTGAGACAGCGCCGCGCCGACCCCGCCGTGGCTCCAAAGCGAGGTGTCGCCGAGCGCATCTCGCTCGGCTGCGGAGACCGTCGTTCCGTCGACCGCCGGGAAGACCCGCCAGTCCCTGAGCGCGGGGTTGTCCGCCTCGAAGCGCGTCAGTCGCTCTTGCGTTCTCGCCAGGCTGATGACGTGGATCGGGGGAGGGGTGGGCA
Source organism: Pseudomonadota bacterium (assembly GCA_021808285.1). GTDB lineage: Bacteria > Pseudomonadota > Alphaproteobacteria > Caulobacterales > Caulobacteraceae > Acaudatibacter. The sequence continues at coordinate 5,737 of JAKBBV010000065.1, forward strand.
AGGGCTCAGGGCAGCGCGGCGGAAGTTGGCGTCCTTGTTTCAGGCGTTCGGATCACAAGGTTCCGGATCTCCGTCATGTCCTCCATCGCGAAGCGGACGCCTTCGCGGCCAAGGCCCGAGTCCTTCACCCCGCCATAGGGCATGTTGTCGACCCGGTAGCTTGGAACGTCCCCGATCACGACACCGCCCACTTCCAACTGGTCCCAGGCTTGGAGCGCTTTGTAGAGGTCGCGCGTGAAGACGCCGGCCTGCAGGCCAAACTTGCTGTCATTGACTTCCGCCAGGGCGGCCTCGAAGTCGGTGAACCGCGAAAGGATCGCCACCGGTCCGAACGCCTCTTCCCGGTAAAGGCGCGTATCGCGGGGCGCGTCCTCGATCAGGGTCGCCTCCAGCATGGCCCCCTGGCGCGAGCCGCCGCAGAGCAGCCTGGCGCCTCGATCGACGGCCTCCTTGATCCAGCTCTCCAGACGTCGCGCCTCCTTCTCGTCGATCATCGGTCCGATGAAGACCTTCTCATCGTGAGGGTCGCCGGCGACAAGGGCCTTCGCGCGGCTGACGAGTTTGTCTCTGAACGAGTCATAGATGTCGGTGTGAACGATGATCCGCTGAACGCCGATGCAGGACTGACCCGATTGATAGAACGCGCCAAAGATCACCCTGGCGACGGCGTCATCCAGATCCGCGTCGCGGTCGATGATCACGGCGGCGTTTCCGCCCAGCTCCAGGACCACCTTCTTCTTGCCGGCCCGGGCCTTGAGGTCCCAGCCGACGTCCGGAGACCCGGTGAACGACAGCAGCTTCAGTCGCTCATCGGTGGTGAAAAGGTCCGCCCCATGACGCGCGGCGGGAAGGATCGAGAAGGCGCCTCTGGGCAGGTTCGTCTCGGCCAGGACCTCGCCGATGATCAGGGCCCCCAGGGGTGTGCGCGAGGCGGGCTTCATCACGAAGGGGCACCCGACGGCGATCGCAGGAGCGATCTTGTGAGCGGCCAGATTCAGGGGAAAGTTGAAGGGGGAAATGAACGAGCAGGGTCCGATCGGGACACGCTTCCACTGAGCTTGGTAGCCGCGTGCGCGAGGTGAGATGTCCAGCGGTTGAATCTCGCCCGTGATGCGGACCGACTCTTCGGCCGCGATCCTGAAGGTGTCGATGAGCCGCCCGACTTCTCCGCGGCTGTCGGCAATGGGCTTGCCGGCCTCGATACAGAGCACGTGCGCGAGCTCCTCCGCCCTCTCCTGGAAACGGGCCACGCAGTGGCTGAGGATATCCCGCCGCTCGTAGGAGGCGAGACGCGCCATGGGCAGGGTGGCCTTCACGGCCCAGTCTATGGCTTCGTCAATATGATCGGCGCCGGCCAGGGCGGTCCGCGTCGCCGCCTCGCCGGTGAACTTGTCGATGACCTCGAGATCCTGGTTCGGCGCCACCGGCTGATTGGCCAGGTACATCGGATAGAAGGGGTGAAGCTTGAACATGGCGCGGCCCTCGGCGCGAGCGGCTAAAGCGCGGCGCTCAGTTCCTTGATCTGGCGATTGAGGATCAGGTCGTTGTCCGAATAATCGATGGGCGTATCGATGACGTGAACGCCCGGCGTTGAGAGGCAGGTTCGGAGCAAATCCGGCAGGCTCTCGGCATCGCTGACTCGATGGCCCTGCGCGCCATAGCTTTCCGCGTACTTGACGAAATCCGGATTGCCGTAGGTCAGGCCCCAATCCTTGAAGCCCATGTTCGCCTGCTTCCAGCGGATCATGCCATAGGCGCTGTCATTCAGGATCATCACGGTAAGGTTCAGTTTGAGCCGCACCGCGGTCTCAAGCTCCTGACTGTTCATCATGAAGCCGCCGTCGCCACAGATCGCCAGCACCTTGCGGTCGGGGTAGACCATGCTGGAGGCCATGGCCGAGGGGAGCCCCGCGCCCATGGTGGCCAGGGCGTTGTCGAGCAGGACCGTGTTGGGCGCGCGAGCCGTATAGTTCCGGGCGAACCAGATTTTATAAACGCCGTTGTCCAGACAGATGATGCCGTCGGCCGGCATGGCCTTTCTGATCTGGGCCACGAGATATTGGGGATAGATCGGGTGGCGCATGTCGCCGTCGCTCACCGCCGCGTGTTCCGCCCCGGCGGCTTGCGCTTGAAACATCGGGGTGAAATCCCACCGCGCCTGCGGGACGATGTCTTCCTTCATCTGCCAGATCGCGTTGGCGATATCGCCGATGACCTCGATCTGCGGGAAATAGACAGGGTCGACTTCCGCTGACCTGAAGCTGACGTGAATGACGTCCGCCCCTCCGGCCTGCATGAAGAAGGGCGGCTTCTCGATCACGTCGTGGCCGACATTGATGATGACATCGGCGGCGCGGATCGCACTGTGGACGAAATCTCCGGCGGAGAGGGCCGCGCAGCCCAGGAACTTCGGATTGGTCTCGTCGACCACGCCTTTGCCAAGCTGCGTGGTGACAAAGGGAATTCCCGTCTTCTCTATGAACTGCAGAAGCATGCGGCTCGTCATGGCGCGATTGGCGCCGGCGCCGATGACCATGAGCGGCGATCGGGCGGCCTCGATCCGGGTGACGGCGGCGCGCACGGCCTTGGCGTCAGCGGTGGGACGCCGCGCCAGACTCCGGGGTATCGGCGTGGCGCTGGTTTCCTCGTCGGCCACATCCTCCGGAAACTCGATGTGCACGGCCCCGGGCTTTTCCTCCTGGGCCAGGCGGAAGGCCTCGCGGACGCGCGCAGGGATATTGTCCGCCGAGGCGAGTTGATGGGTGAATTTCGTGATCGGTCGCATCATGTCGACCACGTCGAGGATCTGGAAACGGCCCTGTTTGGAGCGCTTGATGGGCTTTTGACCGGTGATCATCAGCATCGGCATCCCGCCCAGCTGCGCGTAGGCGGCGGCGGTGACGAAATTGGTGGCGCCGGGCCCGAGGGTGGCCATGCAGACCCCGGCTTTTCCGGTATGGCGGCCATAGGTGGCGGCCATGAAGCCGGCGCCCTGCTCGTGGCGGGTCAGGATCAGCCGGATCTTTGTCGATCGTGACAGACTGTCGAGAAGGTCGAGGTTTTCTTCGCCCGGCACGCCGAAGACGTACTCGACGCCCTCCGCTTCAAGGCACTGCACGAACAGATCCGACGCCTTCGTCATTGGCTTACCCCCCAACCGGGCTCAGCAGCCCGCAACAGATATAGCCATGCCTTTCTTGGCGGGGAAAGGTCGGCGGCCGCCGCGAATGACCCGGTGTCCCGGGGCCGATCACGTCGGGATTGCGGCCTTGATCCCGGCTTCCCGAACCCCCGCGAGGGCGCCGGCGCGCCCTTTCGCCGGGTTAACAAAGCATTTGACGATCATCAAAAAGGCGATGCCTACTGGAAGAAGGCTGTGTGGTGGGGTCCAATATGAGCGCTTCAAACGTCGAGCACGTCGATCTTGAGAAATTCATCGCCGGTGTGAAATCTCGAAATCCAGGGCAGCCCGAATTTGTTCAGGCGGTGCAAGAAGTATCTCAGGATATATTTGAATATATAAAAGACAAAAATCAGTATCACGAGTATCAGATTCTGAGAAGAATTGCAGAACCGGACCGGGTGGTCAGTTTCCGTGTCTGCTGGGAGGACGATAACGGTAATATTCGCGTGCAACGCGGTTGGCGCGTTCAGAACAACAACTCCATCGGCCCTTACAAGGGCGGCATCCGATTTCACCCGAGCGTGACGGAAAGCGTCCTGAAGTTCCTGGCCTTTGAGCAGACGTTCAAGAACAGCCTGACGGGCCTGCCAATGGGGGGCGGTAAGGGCGGCGCGAATTTCAATCCGAAGGGTAAGTCGGATCACGAAGTGATGCGCTTTTGCCAGTCATTCATGACCGAACTGTTTCGTCATGTCGGCGCTGACGTCGATGTGCCGGCCGGTGATATAGGGGTCGGGGCCCGCGAGATCGGATATATGTTCGGTCAATACAAGCGCATCACGAACAAGTTCGAAGGCGTGCTGACTGGCAAGGGGCTCGAATATGGCGGCAGCCTGATCCGGACTGAAGCCACCGGGTATGGCGCCGTCTATTTCCTGAACAACATGCTCGGGCACCTTGGCCAGGGCCTTGAGGGAAAGACCGCGGTCATTTCGGGGTCGGGAAACGTCGCCACTCATGCGGCCGAAAAGGTCACACAGATGGGCGGCAAGGTGCTGACTCTCTCGGACTCGGAGGGCTTTATCTACGACCCCTCAGGTTTGGATCAGTCGAAGATCGACTGGATCAAGACCCACAAGACGGTCCGGCGCGGGCGGATCAGCGAATTCGTGAAGGCGTTTCCTGGCGCGGAATTCCATGCGGGCAAGCGTCCCTGGAGCGTCGCCTGCGACGTGGCCCTGCCCTGCGCCACTCAGAACGAACTGAACGGCGAGGAAGCCAAGATGCTCGTCGGCAACGGGTGTATTGCGGTGTCGGAAGGCGCCAACATGCCGACGGACCTGGACGGCGTGCATGTGTTCAAATCCGCCGGGATACTCTATGCGCCGGGCAAGGCCGCCAATGCCGGAGGCGTCGCCGTCTCCGGACTCGAGATGAGTCAGAATTCCGCGCGCATTTCCTGGAAAGAGGCGGACCTGCAAAAGCTGCTCGTCGACATCATGGGCGATATTCACGCTCGCTGCGTGGAATATGGCGGGACCGCTGGGTCGAAACGCATCGACTATGTTCGCGGCGCGAACGTCGCGGGCTTCAAGAAGGTCGCGGACGCGATGCTCGCCTACGGCGTGGTGTGAGCCCAGGGTCGGGCGACCCGTTCCCGACCAGCCACGCGGCGGTCTCCCGCCGACCAGCGCCGCAACCGCGACAGCCCTGACCGCCCCCTGGAGCGCCGTCCGGCCAGGTGGGAACTGGCTGGGCGGCCAGACGGCGCGTAAGCGATTGAATCTAGAGCGGTGCAAAACCTCAGGGGTGATTCCGTCAGTTCGAGAACCGCTTCAGGTGTGCGCCAAGGCCTCGGGAGCGGTTATCATCTCCCACCCGCCGCGGACGGGACTGACCTTCGACCTGGGCTGCACGCCCTGTTAGGCGGCGCGCCGTCGCCTTTCGTTCGCGGCCTCGTTCAGGCCGCCAGGGGGTGAGGCATGGCGCGTGCGCCGGCCATGCGCTGCGGGACGAGTCTCTGGCTGGCCAGGGCCTCCCGGGCGCCGGAAACGCCGGCCTCGCCGTACTCGGCGTCCTCATTGACGCCCCAGACGTCATAGAGAGGCGCGCCGGCCAGGATGTTGGCGGCGGTGAGCATGCCGGTCATCATGGCATGGTCCTGGTTATTGTATTTGTGCATGCCGTTGCGGCCGACCAGGTGAAGGGTCGGGTAGGCGGCGGCGAAATCGGCCCGGATCGCCTCCACATGGTCGCGGTAGGTCTCGTCATAGACCGGATAGGCCTTGGCCTGGCGAACGACGCAGGCGTCCTCGACCGCCCCCTCGGCCATAAGCCCGACCTTGGCGATCTCGGCCTTGGCCAGGGCGACGAGGTCAGCGTCGGAGGACGACCAGAGCCCGTCGCCCTCGAAGCAGAAATATTCGAGACCCAGACAGGTCTTGCCCGCCGGCGCCATTTCCGGCGACCAGGAGCGGAAGTTCTGGACCCGGCCGACCCTGACCCCGGGATCGTGGATGTAGACCCAGTTGTCGGGCAGATCGATCTCCTCGCGCCCGATCAGGACCACGGTCAGGAAGTCGCGATAGCTTAGGGCTTCGGCATGGGCGAGGCTTGCGGGAGTCGGGCTGAGCGACCGCGCCAGCTCCCGCAGCGGCGCGGAAGAGACGAGGTTCCGCGCCTGATAGATCATGGCCGCCCCATCGGCGCGGCGCGCGGTCACTGTCCAAAGTCCCTCGGCGGCGCTCCAGGCCAGGGCCTCGACCCGCAGGCCCATCTCAAGGCGCCCGCCGAAATCCTGCATCTTGCGCGCGCACGCCTCCCACATCATTCCGGGGCCGCGGCGAGGGTAGCGGAACGACTCGATGAGGGACTTGGCGCCCGAAGCCGTCCTCAGCCCCAGCGACCGGCGAAGGCCGTCGATGACGGCCGCCATCAGGTCCAGGCCCTTGATCCTCTGGGCCGCCCAGTCGGCGGAGATGTCGTCGCACGACATGCCCCAGACCTTCTCGGTGTAGGTCTTGAAGAAGATGGTGAAGAGTGTCTCGCCGAACTGGTTGCGCACCCATTGGTGAAAGGTCCGAGGGGCCTTCACGGGAGACAGTTTCGCCCAGGCGAAGGACGCCATGCAGGCCGCGCTTTTCAGGAGGCCGAGATTGGCCAGGGCCTCGAAGGCGCGGAGCGGGTAGGCGTAGAACTTGCCATCATAATAGATGCGCGACAGGCGCGGACGCTCGATGAAGTCATCGGGCAGGATTTCGTCCCAAAGGTCCACCACTTCTCGCGATTTGGAGAAGAACCGATGGCCGCCGATATCGAACAGATATCCCTTGTAGGAGGCTGTCCTGCTGATCCCGCCCACCAGGTCCGGGTCCTGCTCAAGCACGAGGACCTCCGCCCCCGCCTTGGCCAGACTATAGGCCGTGGTTAGCCCGGCCGGCCCGGCGCCAATGATCAGAGTCTCCACGGATGGAATTCTCTTCATAATTTAAATAACTCTTACCTTTGCGGCCTATCTAAGTTTACTTTATCGAACGACTCTATTCCACAATATATTTGAGTTGTTACAGGGTTCCGCGCCACGCCCGCGGACGGTCAGGAGATGCGAGATTTGGTTAAGGATGCGTCTCCAGGCGCGAATGAGCCTCGCCATCCCGCCCGGAGTCCTCTCCGGAGTCCTCTCCGGAGTCCTCTCCGGAGTCCTCCCCGGAATCCTCCCCGGAATCCTCCCCGGAGTCCTCCCCGGAGTCCCGCGGGAGTCTGGGCGAAGCTGTCGCCGACGCCGGACCTGGCTCC
>JAKBBV010000002.1 GCA_021808285.1 Pseudomonadota bacterium
ACGTCCGGATCAAAAACGATGACCTCCCGGACGACGCCCCGGGCCCGAGCCGCTCGCGCCACGGACGAGCCCACCATGCCGCAACCGATGATGGCCATGCGATCATAGAGGGGGGCGTCGCTCTCAGGGGGCGGAGAGCTCACAGCGCGGCGCTCGCCGTCGGGGTCTGGGCCAAACCATCGGTCAGGGCTTCAATCAGGGCCCGGTTGTGGGCCTCCAGGCCGATGGTGATCCGGATATGGTTCGGCAGCCCGTAGTTGGCCACGCCGCGAACCAGAAGCCCGCGTGACGCCAGGAAGGCCTCGGCCTCCGGCGCGGTCAGTTTCGCGCCCTGAGGAAACCCGACCAGGAGGAAGTTGGCGCTTGAGGGGACGACCTCGAGGCCGAGATCCGAGAGTTGGCGTGCGAGCCACGGCTTCCAGGTTTCGACAAGATCGAGCGAGCGGACCTGGAACTCCAGGTCGCTCAGCGCCGCGACGGCCGCTGCCTGGGCCGGGATGGAGGTATTGAACGGCAGGCGGATCCGCTCCACCGCGTCGGCGACAGCCAAAGGAGCATAGGCCCAGCCGATGCGCAGAGAGGCGAGACCATATATCTTGGAGAAGGTGTGCGTGACCACGACATTGCTGGCCTCGCGCGCAAGATCGAGGCCGTCGGTGAAGTCGGGATCGGTGCAGAATTCGGCATAGGCGCCGTCCAGAACCAGAATCGTGTGGCCAGGCAGGCCCGCGTGAAGTCGTTGAACCTCCCCGGAGGAAAGGACGGTCCCGGTCGGGTTGGCGGGGTTGGCGACGAAGACCAGGCGCGTCCTGTCATCGACCTCCGCCAGGAGGGCGTCCACATCAATCCGATAGTTCCGCTCCTTCGCGTAACGAACCTCCGCCTCGTTGGCCCTGGCGGCGATGGCGTAGGCGCCGAAGCCGAACTCGCCCTGCACGATGTTATCTCCGGCGCGCAGATAGGCTTGGCTGAGCATCGCGAAAACCTCATCGGTGCCGCAGCCCAGAATCAGGCGCCCGGGCTCAAGGTCATATCGCTCCGACACCGCTGCGCGCAGTCGGGTCCCACGACCGTCCGGATAGAGGGCCATGCTCTGGGCGCAATCTCGAAAGGCCTCCAGCGCCCTGGGGCTGGCGCCCAGAAGGTTCTCGTTCGCCGACAGCTTGACCGGCTGGACGACGCCGGGCGCTCCCGCCTTGCCTGGGACATAGGGGGCGATATCGAGAATGCCCGGACGGGGCTCGGGACGAGGGGAGGGCGTCAGCGCGTTCATGTCGCCCTCAAGCGGCGGGGCGGGCCTCCTGTCAATAGCTCGTTGGATCACACCTGGATCTGGCGGGACGTCTCGACCCGCCCTCGGCGTGATCTTTGGGGGCCGCGCCCCTCAGGCTATCGCGATTTGGACGCACGGGCCCGCCAAGCGCCATCTGGCGGGGCAAGGGCCTTTGAGCCGCCCCGCCGCGGAACTCTCAAAAGAGGCTTGGAGTCGCGCCGAAGGGTCTTCCCGCCAGGATCGCGCCGCCCGCCGACAGGTGGAGGACAGTCCGGGCCGGGACCGCCAGGCCCTGGGTCTCCGCGGCCAGATCGCCCACAGGTCTTCCGTCTGAGCCGAACCGGAGAAGGCCATTAACCCTCAGGCTCCGCCGACCGACGCGCGCCAGCCCCTGACGAAGTTGGAGGGACCCTCCGGCTCGCGCCCAATTCGCCAGCGCCTCGGGCCAGGTGGCTCCGCGGCCGGCGTCAGCATGGCTGAAGAGCCCATCAAGGGTCAAAGTAATCGGACCCGGACCGCCGATGCGGTTCAGCCAGGAGGCTGGGTTTGCGGTCGCATCGACGACGCCGATATAGACCGCACCTTCATCGTCGGGGCCGGGGCGGCTGTGAAAATCGAATTCCCCGGCCCGGGTCAGGGCGAAGGGTCGAGCCCCCTGCGGAGTGGCGAAGGTCATGTCTAGCGCTTCGATGGACAGTCGGGGCGGCCGCGCGGCCGCCTCCCCCAGACTGGCCCGCAACACCTTGGCCCGGATGACAAGCGGCCCCGCCGCGCGTCGCGTCACGGTCACGGGTTCGGGGGCGAAACCCACCCAGCGGGTCGGGTCGTAGAGTTGCGCTTCGGCCATAAGGCGAGGCGTGGAGACGACCCAGCCAGAGGGCTCAGCCAAGCGGGCGTCGTCGAGCTCCACATCGAGTCGGAACGGAAATCCGTTAAGGCGCGCGCGGCGGGAGGTGAGGGTCCAGGCGCGCCCGGCGCTGGGGAGGGCCAGAGCGGACAGCTCGCGCAACAGCCGGGTCCGCGTCATCGCCCAGTCTGCCGAGACACCGACAAGGGCCAGCGCCGCGGCGATGAAGGGACCATAAAGGCCCCGACGTCGCGGTCTTTGAGCAGGGGGTGTATCGGGCGTGATCATCCTCGTCATCTATGGGCGGGCGACACTGGGCGTTGAGAACAGCGGGCGTTGAGTCAGGGAGGTCACGTGACGTCGGGGCATTGGGTGTTCGGTTATGGCTCTCTCATGTGGCGGCCGGGATTCGACTACATAGAGCGCGTTCCGGCGCGGCTCCATGGGGTCCATCGCGCCTTCTGCATCTCCTCGGTCCACCATCGCGGAACGCCGGCGCGCCCGGGGCTGGTGCTGGGTCTCGCACCGGGCGGCTCGGTGCGCGGCGCGGCCTATGGCGTGGCGCCGGCTCACTGGCGTGAGGTTCTGGCTTATCTGCGCGAGCGCGAGCAACCCACCGAGACCTATGTCGAGCGCCAGATCGCGATCCGACTGGCCGACGGTCGCAAGGTCACGGCGGTGTCCTACCTCTCTGATCGCCGTCACCCTCAATGGGTCGGTCGCCTGCCCCTTGAGGAGCAGGCGCGCAGAATCTCAGGCGCGGTCGGCCTCTCCGGCCCGAATATCGACTATCTGCGCGACCTGACCGAGCATCTGCGCGCCGAGGGCGTCGGCGACCATGAAATGGAGTGTCTGCTCGCGCAGGTGGAAGCGCTCGACGGGCGCGCTAGCGCCGCGTCAGACGATCCCCAAACCTCAGCCTTCTTCGATATCTGAGATCATCTCCCGGAACCCTAGACCCAGCGTTCGCCCAGCCGCTCAGCCCAATCGAGTCCGGAGCCTAGAGCCCAAGCAGGGCGTCTGAGGCGGTCTCAATTCGGGTTTCAAGCTCACGCATGAAGCTTGCGCGAGGCAGCCCTGCAGGGATCGGCTCCAGAAACTCCACGACGATGAGGCCGGGGCGGCGACGGAAGCCGTGGGCCGGCCAGTGGACGCCCGAATTGGTCGCCACGGGAATGCAGGGAAGGCCGAGGTCGCGATAGAGTGCGGCGACGCCCGGCTGGTACTTGCCGCGCTGGCCCGGAGGCATGCGATGGCCTTCGGGATAGATGACCAGTTGTCGTCCCTCCGCGATCCGGGTCGACGCCTCGGCGACAAGCTTGCGCAGAGCGGTGGAATGGCCGTCTCGATCAACCGGGATCATTCCGGATTTGCGGGCGTACCAGCCAAAGAAAGGGATCGCGAACAGCTCCTTCTTGGTCACGAAACAGGGGTTGGGAAGGATCGCCAGGGAGCCCAGCGGATCGAACATGCACTGGTGTTTCGAGGCCACCAGGGCAGGCCCTGTGGGCAGGAGCGGGCGTCCGCGCACCTCAACTCTGATGTCACAGATCACCCGCAAGAGAACGGTGAATCCCGCCGACCAGACCGACATGACCCGCATCGTCCAGCTGCGCGGCGCCAGGAGCACGGGCAGCATGACCAGCGACGCCAGGGCTGACCAGATGTAAAACAAGGCCACGAAGATCAGGGATCGGACGAAGATCATCGGGCGTCTCCTTGACCGGCGCGCGGGGACTCGAGACGACCGCCCAGGTCCAGCACGCCATCGCGGCCGAGCGTTATCAGGTACTTCGTGTATTCGGCCGCCATACGCTCGGCCCCTCGGTTCGTCTCCTCCCAATGCCGGGCGTCGAGGTCCGGCGTCGGCACAGGATAGGCCTCGATATGCACCCCGCCCAAGGCCCCCTTGAGGTCCAGGACGGCCCTGGGCGTATGATAGTCGGCGGTCACCAGAATGATGCGACGGTAGCCCATGGCGTGCACCCAGTCCGCTGTTTCGCGGGCGTTGCCCAGGGTGTTCGCCGCCTCGAAGCCGAGATCAACGCAACAGTCGAACAAGGGTTTGGCTGCGCCCGTAAGAACCCAGAGTTCGTGGCGGGTAACCCTGCGATCGACCCCGGAAACCAGGAGCCGTTTGCCCTCACCCGCCTCCAACAGGTCTGTGGCCGCCTTGAGACGCACGGCGGAGCCGCCTGTGAGCGCCACAATTCCGTCCGCGGGGACGGGCGTGGCGGCGGGGGTCGACCGAACTATGCGGTCCGCGAAGGCCAGCAGTCCGGAAAACCAGGCGAGGCTGGCGACAAGGAGGACCGCTAGTCCTTTCACGGCGTGGCCCTGGCCAGAACCGGCAACACGGTCCAAGCCGCGACCGTCAGGGCGAGACACGTCGCCAGAGCGATCCAAATAAGGGCGGCGGCGCTCGCGAGCTGAGGTCCGACGTTGTTCGCGAACAGCAGGCCCGGGAGCACGGGCAGAAGCTGACCGGCGGCCTCGGCCCCCGCAAACGCCCCCGTCAACAGACCGAGGCCGATTCCGGCCGACTCGCCGGTCGTCAGATGGAACATGAGGCGCAGGTCGCTCATCCCCCATTTTGACAGCTGAACGACGCGTTCGAGGTTATCGGCCAGCCGTACGCGCACGACCTGAGAGATCGCCAGGCTAAAGGCCGACAGGAGCCCCCCCAGGGCGAGACCGCCGATCGCCAGTTTCAGGGCGAGACCTCGCCGAAGCGGGGAGGTCAGCCACCCATGGTCGTCGATCGCGACCATCACGCCAGGGCGGCGAAGCCGCTTGAGCACCTCGCTTCGGAGCGCCCCGGGCCGCAATCTGACCGCGAGGAGACGGCCCTCGACCCGCGTCCTGGGTGTCGCGAGCAGCCCCTCCGCCAGCTCATTGTCCTGCGGGTCGGCCGGCTCCGCGCTCGCATCGATGACGGAGGGATCGGCCTTCAGCCATTCCAGGGCGCGCCCGGCCACCGCTTCGGGGCTTTCGAGCGTCTCGTCGGTCGAGGCGACGGCGAGGGTGATATCGCCCTGAAGCCGCACCCTGAGATGCGCCTGGGACTGCAGGCTCGCCAGGAGGATGGCCAGGATCATGACGCCGGCGAAGGAGGCGGTCAGGGTCAGGACAAAGGCTCCCACCCTGCGGCGCCTGTCGCCCGGGGATTCCGGCCAGGGCGATGACCGCGTCAGGCCGATCACGTCGCGATCTCGGGTTGAGGCGGAACACGGATGGCGGATCCGATGAAACCGTCGGGAAGGCTCGCCTCGTCAACGGTCGCCAGAACCGCCATACCGGCGGCGTTCGCCTCCTGGAGCTTGCCGAGAAAGGTCTTCCGCAAGGCCGGCGCCAGATCGCGGCCGGGCTCCTCCGCCAGGACGAGTTGGGGGGCATTCACCAGGGCTCGGGCGAGCGCCACGCGCCAGCGCCCGTCCAGGTCGAGAGCATGGACCAGCGCGTTGCGCCGACTGTCGAGGCCAAGCCAGCTGAGGATCTCCCTCGACTGACGCTCCGCGTTGCTCCAGACGCCCGCGGCGGCCCAGGCGGGCAGGGCGGTCGCTGCGAGGACCGGAAGGTGGATAAACGGGTCGGGTTGCAGGCGGACAAGACCGATCCGCCGGCGAAGCCTTCGCCTCATTGAGCGTCCAGACTGACGCGCATCCTGGCCGAATACCTCTAGACGTCCCTCGGGTGGCGGCGAGAGGTCCAGGATCGAGTCCAGCGTCGGGTCCGAGCGTTGGCCGGTCGGCCCCACCAGCCACGCCCAAGCCCCGTCCTCCAAGGTGAAGCTCAGGGACGAGAAGGGCGGTTCGCCAGGGCGGGCCGGGCGGTGGTAACGCACCACCCGCGACAAGGCGTCATCAGAGGCGCCAATCCCGCTCACCAACCGACAGGTTTCCTGGACATCACTGGCAAAATCGGCGACCGGTTGGCGACATCTATGGGCGAGGGTGAGTCGTCATCATGATACTGACCTGTCCGAAGTGCGCCACCCGCTTCCTCATTGAGGAGGGACAAATCGGCGAGGGCGGCAGAACCGTGCGGTGCAGCGCCTGTGGGGAGCAATGGCGGGCGACCCCGAATGGGTCGGCGCCGGCCCCTCTTGACCGCGTGGCGGAGGATCCCGAAACCCAGGCCCCCGAAACCCAGGCCCCCGGGACCCTGTCGGCTGTCTTCGAGAGTGAGGCCGAAGGGCCTGTTCCCGAGGCGATCCCGGCGGACGTTCATGCGACCGACGCCGAGCTCGGCCCCATCGTTGCTCCCATCACCATGCAGTCGCGTGGCGGCGCGGTGCGCGAGCCCGGTCTCAACCTCGCCCTCATCGTCGTCGCCGTCATCGCGGTGATGGTGGCGGTTTATGCGTTCCGCGCTGAGATCATGCGCGTCGCGCCGGCGATGCGCGGGGCCTACTCCGCCATTGGCCTCGCCCCGGCGAGCCCTTCGCCACAGCCAATCGCGCCTGCGACAGAGACCCCAGCTCAAGGTGCGCCGGCTCAGGGTGCGCCAGTTCAGTCGGACGGCAACCGGCCGAATGGCTGAGGGCGCCAACCGCATCCGACCGATCCTGTCCGCTGAAGAGATTCACGATCGGGTTCAGGCGCTGGCCAGCCGTCTCCTGCCCCACCTCGAAGAGGGTGCGATCGGGGTCGTTCTTCTGCTTGGCGGCCTTTGGTTCGCGGCGGACCTCACCCGCGCCTTGGCGCGAAGGGGCGCGGTTCTGGCCTACGACGGCCTTTGGCTGTCCTCATATGGCGATGGCCAGGAGAGCCAGGGTCGGTGCGAGGTTCGCGCCGCGCCCGGGCGCAGCGTGGCAGGGCGTCAGGTGCTTCTGATGGACGATGTGGCGGAGTCAGGACTGTCCTTGGCCGAGGGGCGCCGGCTCCTGTGCGAGGCGGGGTCGGCGCGGGTGACGACCGCTGTCTTCGCGCGAAAGCCCTTTGGCTGCCCCATCGCCGAGCCCGACTTCGTCGCCTGGGAGGCGCCTGCCCGATTTCTCGTCGGCTATGGGATGGATTATGCCGGAGAGTTCCGAGGCATGCCCTCCATAGGGGCGCTGGACTGAACCCATTGCGGTCGATCTACGGCCGAATCTCACCCGGACCCGGCCTTTGCCATCCAGGGAGGCAGTCGATCCCGCGCCAGAAGGTCATCATGGCTCGGGCGTGGGCGGATCACGGCCCATTCACTCCCGCGGACCAGAACCTCGGGCGCGAGCGGCCGGCTGTTGTACTCGCTGGCCATGACGGCGCCATAGGCCCCCGCGGTCATGAAGGCCACGCGGTCGCCGGCCTGGAGCGGAGGCAGGGTCCGTGCGCGCGCGAAGGTGTCCGTCGTTTCGCAGACCGGTCCCACGACATCATAGGAAACAGCGCGCCCTGACCGAGGGGCCAGGGGTCGTATGTCGTGGAACGAGTCATAGAGGGCGGGCCGCATCAGATCGTTCATTCCGGCATCCAGGACCATAAATCGGCGGCCGTCGGGACGGGCGTTCACATGCAGAGTGGTGGCCAGGAGCACGCCCGCATTGGCCGCGATGACCCTGCCCGGCTCGAAGGCGACTTCAACGTCCAGGCCCGCGACGGCCGCGGCCGCGAGTTTGACGAGTTCGGCTGGCTCCGGCGGATCTGGACTGTTGAAATACGGCGCGCCCAGACCGCCGCCAAGGTCGAGCCGGTCCACGCAAAGCCCACCGGCGCGCAGGTCCCGCGTCAGGTCGGCCAAACGGTGATAGGCCGCGCCCAGCGGTGTGAGATTGGTGATCTGGCTGCCGATATGGCAGGCGAGGCCGCGCATGCGCAGGTTCGGGTCCGCCGCGGCTTCCGCATAGAGGCGCGCCGCTTCGCGCAGCGAGACTCCGAACTTGCTCTCCCTCGCGCCCGTGGTGATCTTGGCGTGACCTCCGGCGCCGATGTCGGGATTGACGCGGATGGCGATGTCGGGTCGGCGACCCAGGGCCTGGGCGACCCGGCTGATGAGGTGAAGTTCCGGCGCCGATTCCACATTGATCTGCCTTACGCCGCGGCTGATCGCAAAGGTGATCTCGGCTTCGCTCTTGCCAACGCCGGAAAAGATCACCCGGTCGGCGGGAATGCCTGCCGCCAAGGCCCGGCGGATTTCGCCTTCCGAGACGGTATCGGCGCCTGCGCCGCATCGGGCCAGGGTAGCGAGCACGGCGAGGTTGCTGTTCGCCTTGACCGCGAAGGCGATCAGCGCGCCGTTGAGGGCCGGCTCGCCGCTCACGGCGTCGGCGACGGCCAGATAGTGTCGCTCGAGCGTGGCCGTGGAATAGACGTAGACGGGTGTGCCCACCCGCCGTGCGATCTCCTCCAGGGCCACGTCCTCACAATAGAGGTCCCCGTTTCGCGCCTCGAAGTGATTCATGTCGGAGACGATCCTGGCGGTAAGGTCGAGTCCGGCGAGGCGTGGGGCGTCGGCGCCTGATCAGGCGGCGGGACGCTGGGGTCGAGGGGGATGATGGCGCTTGGATGAGGCGGCGGGGCCGCCCCTGGGGGGAGAACCGGCATCATGGGCGAGGCGGCCGGACGGGCGGGCAGGGCTTCTGGCTCGCCGGTCTCCCGGTGCTGAGCGGCCGCCTGCGCCGCGGCCGCCTTGCGCGCCTGATATTCGGCCTTGGCCTTCTCGCCATAGAGGGGCGCCGGCTGATCGAGGAGGCCGACCCGCCCGCAGCCACAGATCGGCGCCGCAAGGCCGAGGACCACACAGGCCGTGAGGAGCCCGCCCCTCACGCCAGTCGCGCCTTCCACGCCTCGACCTGCCGCCGGACCTGCGCCGGCGACGTCCCTCCGTAGCTTGATCGGCTGGCCGCCGAATGTCGCGGGTCCAGAACCGTCCTCAAATCCTCGGTGATCCGCGGATCTACCGCCTGCAGTTCGGCCAGGGGCAGGTCCTGGAGCGTGAGGCCGTGCGCCTCAGCCCTGGCCACGGCGCGACCGGTCAGGTGGTGGGCTTCCCGGAACGGGAGACCCAGGACCCGCACCAGCCAGTCCGCCATGTCCGTAGCGGTCGAGAAGCCGGAGGCGGCGGCCATCGCCATGACGTCTCGGCGCAGCCGCAGATCCGTCACCATGCCGGTCATAGCCGCCAGGGACAGGTCCAGGGCGTCGAAGGCCTCGAAGGTGGTCGCCTTATCCTCCTGCATATCCTTGCCATAGGTGAGGGGCAGTCCCTTCATCACCAGGACCAGCTGAGCGAAGGACCCCAGGAGCCGCCCTGCCTTGGCGCGGACAAGCTCGGCCGCGTCGGGATTGCGCTTCTGAGGCATGATCGAGGAGCCCGTGGTGAAGGCGTCGGAAAGGGTGATGAAGCCGAATCCTGGGCTGACCCAGAGGACGATCTCTTCGGCGAGGCGCGAGAGATGGGTGGCCGCGATGGCGCCTGCGGCGAGGGCTTCCAAGGCGAAATCGCGCGAGGCGACGCTGTCCATGGAGTTGGCCGTGGGGCGATCAAAGCCCAGGGCCGCCGCCGTAGCGTGACGGTCGATGGGGAAGGATGTCCCTGCAAGGGCTGCGGCGCCCAAAGGACACTCGTTCATGCGCCTTCGCGCGTCCCGAAGTCGGCCGGCGTCCCGCCCGAACATCTCGACATAGGCCATGAGGTGGTGGCCGAAGGTCACGGGTTGGGCGCTCTGCAGGTGGGTGTAGCCCGGCATCAGGGCGTCGGCCGCCTCCTCCGCCCGGATGAGGAGCGCGCGCTGAAGGGCCTCCAGGCCCGCCGCCGCACGATCGCAGGCCTCTCGCACCCAAAGACGGAAGTCGAGCGCCACCTGATCGTTGCGCGACCGCGCCGTGTGAAGACGCCCGGCCGCCGGGCCGATCAGCTCGGTCAGACGCGCCTCCACGTGCATGTGAATGTCCTCGAGGGCCTCATCGAAGCTGAAGCGCCCCTCGGTGATTTCAGAGGCGATCTGATCCAGACCCTGCTGGATGCCTGACTCATCCTCTTTCGAAATGATCCCCTGACGAGCCAGCATGGCGGCGTGAACCTTCGACCCGGCGAGGTCCTGGGGCGCGAGCCGCCGATCCACGTCGATCGACGCATTGATCTGACGCATGATGTCCGAGGGCTTGGCGTCGAAGCGGCCGCCCCATAGTAGATGACCCACCTCTCCTGGCGGCCGTCCGTCAGGCGGCGAAGTGTTGGAGCGGTCAGACATGCGTCACTTTCCCTCTGCGGTCCGCGCCTCGGTCGCTGCGACCCTGGTCGTGCTTCTATATGGGCTGGTCGGCTGTTCCAAACCCCACGGGGATCTGACCGGCCTGAACACGGGAGCCATGGCGAATCTTCAGGTCGTCACCTCGCCCTCGCCACAGCCGACGACGGTGTTTCACGACGCCAAGGGCGGCGCGCATACGCTCGCTGAATTCAAGGGCAGGGTGTTGGTGCTGAACCTTTGGGCCAATTGGTGCGCCCCCTGCAAGGAAGAGATCCCGAGCCTCGCCAGGCTGCAGACGGAGTTCGCCGGGCGCGATGTGGCGGTGGTTCCGGTGAGCGTCGGCAAAGGCGATGACGAGACCAAGGGCCAGGCGTTTCTGGCGCAAAACCCCCCTCTGGTCTTCTACACCGAGCCGACCTACGCCCTGGCCTTCGCCTTCAAACCCACGATCGAGGGCATGCCGACCACCATCATCTATGACCGGAGCGGGGTGGAGCGCGCGCGTCTCAGCGGCGGCGCGGACTGGTCCGGCCCCGACGCCAGGAAGGTGATCGAGGCTCTGTTGCGCTCCTGAAGTCCGCTCAGATGAGCTCCAAGGCGCGCTCCTGAGGGCGACAGAGCGCCGCGCCGCGCGGACCGACCACGATCGGACGGTTGACGAGACGAGGATCGGCGACCATCGCCGCGATGATCTGGTCGTCGGTGACGCCTGGGGCGGTCAGGCCCAGCTCTTCAGCCGGGGCGCCGCGCACCCGAAGAATGTCCCGGGCGCTGACGCCCATCTGCCGCAAGAGGCTCTCGAGTTGCGGGCGTGTCCACCCGGCCTTGAGATATTCCACAACCTTGGGCTTGACGCCGGCGGCTTCGAGCAGGGCTACGACCTTGCGGGACGTCGTGCAGGCCGGGCTATGGAACACCGTGACCTCGCTCATGGCTCTCCTCGCGGCGTCGGATGGTCATGGATGACGTCTACCCAATCCACCTCTGTGGGAGCCTCGGCGGCGGAGATATCGAGGTTCACGATCACGGCCTCGCCGCCGCTGCGGACGAGGACGCACTCCAGAGGCGCATCGGGCGAGGCATTGATCTCCTGATGCGGCACGAACGGAGGGACATAGATAAAATCGCCCGGCCCCGCCTCCGCGACATACTCCAGTCGCTCGCCCCAGCGCATGCGAGCCTGGCCGCTGACGACGAAGATCACGCTCTCCACGGGTCCGTGATGGTGGGCGCCGGTGCGGGCGTCGGGGTGAATGGTCACCGTGCCCGCCCACAGTTTCTCCGCGCCGACTCGGGCGCGACTGATGGCCTCGGCGCGGCTCATTCCCGGAGTCTGAGCGGTGTTCGTGTCCAGGCGATCGCTTCTGACGATGCGCACGCCGTGTTCGCGCCATGGGTCCGTCGGGTCCATGAAGGGAGCCTAAACCAGACGCTGCTGAAAGCAATCTCCCCCAGGCGGCCCGTTCGATGGGCGGCCCGTTCGATCGTGCGCCCTTGGTGCGGACAACGGCGCCGCTTCAGCCTCGAGGTCCCGCCGCCCTGCGTCTGGGGTCAGGCAAAGCCGAGCTCCCGGCGCAAGGTCGCAGGGTCGACGCCTTCGGCCCGTAGCTGGGCCAGGGTTTCCTGCGAGTCTCGCTTGGCGAAGCGCTTGCCGTCCGGGCGCAGGAGGAGTCGGTGATGGCGGTAGGCGGGCGTGGGCAGTCCGAGGAGACGCTGAAGCAGTCGCTGTATCGGCGTCGCCGCGAACAGGTCGCGGCCGCGGACCACCTCAGTGACGCCCTGTGCGGCGTCGTCCACGACCACTGCGAGGTGATAGCTGACGCCAAGGCCCTTCCGGGCGAGCACGACGTCCCCCAATGAGGAGGGGTCTATGACGATCCGCCCATATTCGTTCGCCGGTCCGCGGCCGCGCTCGACGAAGCTCAATGGGGCCGATGCGCCAAGGCCGCTGATCGCGACGGCGGCGTCCAGTCGCCAGGCGAACGCCTCTCCGGCCTCAAGCCGCTGGCGCTCCTCTCTGGCGCCTATTCGCCCAGGACGATGGGCGTCCGGCGCCTCGTGCGGCGCCTCCGCCAGGGTCTGAAGGATCTCGGAACGAGTCCGGAAACAGCGGTAGAGCAGGCCCATCCCCTCCAGTCGCGCCAGAGCGCCCAAATAGTCGGCCATATGATCGGACTGGCGTCGGACCGGCTGCTCCCAGTCCAGCCCAAGCCACCGCAGATCGTCCTCGATGGCGGCGGCGAACATCGGGCGACAGCGAAGGCGGTCGATGTCCTCGATGCGCAGCAGGAACCGGCCGGAGGTCTCGCGCGCCCGGGTCCATCCCGCCAGGGCCGAGTACGCATGGCCGCGGTGCAGCCGTCCGGTCGGCGAGGGTGCGAAGCGGGTGACGAAAGAGGTCGGCGAGGTTGACCGACTCAACTGGCCGCGCGCTGGCCGGACATGATGCCGACATGCCGAAAGACGGCGCGAATGAAGGCCTGTTCTCCGCCCATGGCCGCCTTGAGGCCGTCAAACTCCTTGAATCCCGCCATCTCGGCGACCCCGTGCGCCGTGCACCAGGCCGCGATCTGGGTCAGCATCATCGCCCGCTCATCTGAGGGATTGACCCCCGCCTCGATGATCGCCGACTCCACCTGGGTCCAGCCGCTATCCTGGGTCTTGGCGCCATCAGGCATCGCCTCGCGATCACAGGCCATCCGGTACATGATGCGGTAGAGGGCGGGGTGCTGGCGCGCGAAACTGACATAGGCCACCCCTATCTCCCCCAGGGCGACGTGCGCGTCCGACGCCCGCTTACGGGCTTCCTTCACGGCCTCGCCCAACTCCTCCCAGCCTTCGTGCGCCACCGCCTCGAGGAGTTCGGACTTGTCTTTGAAATGATGATAGGGCGCGGCGGGGCTGACCCCCGCTTCCCGGGCGACGGCCCGCAGAGACAGCGCGTCGGGGCCCTCCCGCTCCAGAATGCGTCGTCCGGCGGACACGAGCGCTCTGGACAGATCGCCATGATGGTAGCGGCGCGGGGCCCCTGGCGCCGCGAAGGCGGGATCTTCCCCGTTCGAGGCCGACGGGGGCTGCAGGGTTTCGGTCATCGGCGCACCCTATTTTTTTATCCAAACGCTGTAAAGATGATCTTGACACCGTTCAGATATGTTGTATCTAAGCACCGTCCAGATGAGACGAGCCTCCGAAGGGAGGCATTCGACACTTTAAAGAAGGGCGCACGCCATGACCAATATCAAGTTTTCCGTTCAAGCCTTCCTCGACCGCTTCGCCCCCGCCTTCCTGGTGTCGCTCGGCGCTGTCGTCGCCGGCGCTGTCGCTCTGGTCGGCGTCTGACCTGGGCGCCTTGGCCGTATGGCCGAGATGAGGTCGGAGGCGGCGATGCGCGCGCCTCCCTCGCCTCGCTCGCGACATTCACGGGCGGCGTCCCCCGGCGGCCTCTTCTGGCGGCGTCTTCTGGCGGTGAAGCCCAAACTCTGACCCTCAGCTCGGGCCGCCCGGCGTCATGGAGATGTCGCTGAAGCCGCGATATGCTCCTCCCGATAGGTCATCCGGGGTGATTCGCTCCCGGCTGGGCCGCCAAGCCGCGGGAGCATCGCCTTCAGTCCAAACGTCGCTAAGATCTTCGCCGCGATGGGGCTCTCGACAGGAGGACCCCATGCAGGTTCTTAGTCGCCCGCCCTCGGGGGCGCCGGCTCTTGTGCTGAATGCGGATTACCGGCCCTTGTCCTATTATCCTCTGTCGCTCTGGCCCTGGCAGGAGTCCGTGAAGGCGGTGTTTCTCGGCCGGGTCGATGTCGTCTCCACCTATGATCAGGTCATCCACGCCCCCAGCTTCGAGATGCGCCTGCCGAGCGTGGTCTCCCTGCGCAGCTATGTGGCTCAGGACAGGGCGCCGGCCTTCACCCGCTTCAACCTGTTCCTGCGCGACGCCTTCACCTGCCAGTATTGCGGCCGGGCGGAGGATCTGACCTTCGATCACATGATCCCGCGCTCGCGCGGCGGCCGCACCTGCTGGGAGAACATCGTCACCGCCTGCGCCAGTTGCAACCTCGCCAAGGGGGGGCGAACGCCGCGCGAAGCCGGGATGCAGCCTCAACGCCAGCCGCGACGTCCGACCATGTTCGAGCTTCAGGACCATGGCCGCCGGTTCCCGCCCAATCACCTCCACGAAAGCTGGCTCGACTACCTCTACTGGGACATCGAGCTGGAGACCTGATCGCCTGCGAGCTGGGCCTTGCGACAGGTCTGGCCCTGGGTGAACATCGTCGACGACGATGTGACTCACGAGGTGGTGGAACCATGTTGGAACGCTTACGATCGGTCGGGATCGCCCTTTTCCTCTGCGTCGTGGCCGGGGGCGCCTGGGCCGCCGCGGACCCGCCGGCGGGTCATGACTGGCCCGGACCGGTGTCGGCCGACTTCAGCATCCCAGACTTCACCTTCGGTTCCGGCGAGCATCTTGCCGCCCTCCGGATCCACTACATGACCATTGGCGCGCCGCACCGGAACGCCCGCGGCGAGATCGACAATGCGGTGCTCATTCTTCACGGGACGGGCGGTTCGGGCGCTCAGTTTCTGCGCCCGTTCTTCGCCGACGAGCTCTACGGCAAGGGCCAGCCTCTCGACGCCTCGCGTTATTTCATCATCCTGCCCGACGATATCGGCCACGGCGGATCCTCCAAGCCCAGCGATGGTCTGCACGCCCGCTTTCCCCACTATGACTATGCCGACATGGTCGCGGCCGAGCACGCTCTGGTGACCCGCGGTCTCGGCATCCACAAGCTCCGCCTCGTCATGGGCACGTCCATGGGCTGCATGCACGCCTTCATGTGGGGTGAGACCTATCCCGACGAGGTCCAGGCGCTGATGCCGCTGGCGTGCCTGCCCACGGCCATTGTCGGACGCAACCGACTCTGGCGGGACATGCTGGTCGACGCCATCACCTCCGATCCGGCCTGGAACGGCGGCGACTATCAGATTGAGCCCGTCCAGGGCCTGACCACGGCGGAGGATATCCTGACCCTCGCCGGCAGCGCGCCGCTGGTGATGCAAAGGCAGTTCGACACGCCGGAGAAGGTCGAGGCCTACATCCGTGGTCCAGTCGCCGCGGCGCGCCGGGCGGTCGACGCCAACGACCTGATCTACCAGGTCGAGTCCTCGCGGGATTACGACCCCTCACCGCGTCTCGAAGCGATCAGGGCCCCGGTCATGTGGGTCAACTCGGCTGACGACTTCATCAACCCGCCGGAGTTGGGGATCGCCCAGGCTCTGGCGCCGCGCCTCGCCCGGGGGACGTTCGTGCTCCTGCCGATTTCCCCCCTGACGCACGGCCACGGCACCCACACCTGGGCCGCTGCCTGGAAGGATCGTCTGATTGCGCTTCTGGCGGAGTCGGGCGGATAGGGCTCGGCTCTATATCTGGAGCGGTCTTCGCCTGGACCGAATCGCGATCGCGGCGGCCGTCTTGGGGGAGCTGAGTCGGCGTGCAGGCGTTCGCGCTGAGACTCCATAGCGCTCCCCGCGCTCATCTTGTCCGGTCGCGCTGCGCCCTAAAACGGCACATCTGTCTTGGGCGGAGGGGGAGCTTCCTGGGCGCCGGGCTTTGTCGGAGCGGGAGGCTTCTCGTTCGGCGAGGCCAGAATCTGATCGATGTCTCCCTGTCCGCCCGGCTGCGCCTGAAGGGCCTGGGCTTTGGCGGTCTGGGCCGCGAGATCCTCGGCCTTGGCCGCATCAGCGTCAGAGCTTGCGCCCGCGTCAGTCGCCGCCTTTTCCGCCTGGGGCGGAGTCAGATCGACAAGCGGCTGGGCCGTCATCACCCCTGAAAGTCCCGCGGTGGGAGCGCTGGCGTCCCCTATGCCGCCCAGGGCCGGCCGATAGGCGGCACTCCAGCCCATCGCGACGCCGATCAGGGCCGAAACCGCCAGGGCGGAGGCCGCGATCGCCATGACCCCGCGCGGCGGCAGGCTCAGGGGGCCGTCCCGGCGCCAACCCTCTCTCATGTCCGCGCCTTCACAGCACGCCCACATCGGTCAGAAAGATCAGCGCCATGCCCGCCACTCCGGCCATGAAGGCAAGGCTTCGGAGCCAGGGTGTCCCCACCAGATAGAGCGCCGCGTGCGCCAATCGAGAATAGAAGAAGATCTGCGCTCCGAGCGCGGTCCAGGCATTGGTCCGATGGGCGAGAACCGCCGCCAGAACGAAGGCCGTGAACATCACCAGGCCCTCGATATGGTTTTCCACCGTCCGCTTGGCCCGGGCGGAGAAGCCGGTAGGTTGTCCAAGGTCGTCCCGATTTCCGGCCATGCGCTGCAGGCCCTCAGCCGAAATCCGCGCCTGGGCCTGAATCATGATCAGCACGAACAGCAAGGCGGCCGAAGCGACGAGCATCTGAAGTTCGATGATCATGAACGCTCCCAATCACCCGAGGCGCTGATTGGCCCCCTTGCGCCGGATTTCGTGGGCCTTACCCTCCTATCAAGCACAGCCTCTCACGGTTTGCCAGCATCCCATGACCTCGCCCGCTCAAAGCCCAGACTATCCGCCCGCGGCCTTTCAGGAAACGCGCCGCGAGGCGCTCCTGGAGTTCATCCGGACGGTGGTATTCGGGCAGCTCATCGTCGGCGGTCCCGATGGCCCCATAGCCTGCGGGCTTCCCTTCGTCGTCGAAGAGGCCGCCGCGGACGCCTTTACGCTTGAAGCCCATGTCCCTCGGGCGAATCCCCTGGCCCAATATCATGGCTGCCGGGCGCTCGCGCTGTTTCAGGGACCGCACGCCTACATCCGCCCGGGGTGGTATCCGACCAAAGCCCATACCGGGCGGGTCGTGCCGACCTGGGACTACATGGTCGTCCACGTCCGCGGCGGCCTGGAGATTCTTGAGGCGAAGACCGCGATGCGGCGCCATCTCGACGCCTTGACCGCGCAGCAGGAACGCCCCTTTCCCGATCCCTGGGCGCCGAGCGACGCTCCGCCCGCCTATGTCGACGGGCTCATGAACGGCATTGTCGGCGTTCGCCTTCGTGTCACGGCGCTGGAGGGCATCTGGAAACTCAGCCAGAACCATCCCGAGGCAAACCGACGCGGCCTGATCGAAGGGCTCAGGGCCTTGGACTCGCCTGACGGACACGCGATCGCCGCCGCCGTCGCGGAAGCCTCGATGCCGGCGTCCAAGGCATAGGGATCGCCTTAGACCTCGCCCCAGGCCGGACCGTTCAGGCCAGCGCCTGGCGCATCACCTCGATCCGGGCGAGTTTGTCGACAAAGGGTGTCCAGTCGTCTCGTTCGGCGATCGCTGACCAGATGTCCTCGATCGTGTCGTAGAGGAGCTCCTCGGGCTCGGGCGCCTGGAAATAAGGCAGAGCCAGCCGTTCCGGTCGATCCGCTGCGCGGGCGGAAAAAAGCCGCCGCAGCGCGAGAAACGCCTCGCCCTGATAGAGCCGGCCGCGGGGCCCGGCGAGGGCGCGGACCTCGGAGGCCTCGCCGCCGAACCAGTCGAAGAAAAACGGCTCCCAGCGGAGGGTCTCTCCACCTTCCGCCAGGGCGCGGAAGACGGCATTGGCCAGCTCCGCGTCGGCTTCTGTGGAGGTCGGACGAAGACCGAGGCGACGGACCATGGCGGCGGCCAGGGCCGCGCGATAGGCGTCACCGAAGCGGTTGAGCGGATCCACCAGAGTCTCCACCGGCGTGATCGTCGACAGGGCGCCGGCGAGCGCGCGCAGATTCCAGAACACGGCCTCGGGCTGGCGCCCGAAGCTGTAGAGACCCGTCTGGTCGAAATAGGCCGCGACGAAGTTCGGATCGTTGCGGGGCAGGAAGCGATAGGGCCCGTAATCGAAGCTCTCGCCATTGATGTTCATATTGTCGGTGTTGAGCACGCCGTGGACGAAGCCTGCCGCCATCCAAGCCGCCG
This sequence comes from Pseudomonadota bacterium, assembly GCA_021808285.1. Classification (GTDB taxonomy): domain Bacteria; phylum Pseudomonadota; class Alphaproteobacteria; order Caulobacterales; family Caulobacteraceae; genus Acaudatibacter. The sequence goes on from JAKBBV010000002.1 coordinate 18,212, forward strand.
TCAGCGTCGCGGCGTTCTGCACGCTGCGCGTCATCACCGCGACCGCTGGCGCGAGCCCGGACGCCTCGGCCGTGGAGTAGACGCCGATGACATGTTCGGCGAGGCGCCGGGTCAGATCCGGTCGCTCGATCGCCGCTAGACGTTGAAAGGATCCATATCGAATGTGGCTGTGGGACAGGCGCACCAGGACGGCGGAGCGGGTTGGGCTGGGCTCGTCCGTGCGCTCCAGGTTCTCGCCGGTTTCGATCAGCGACAGGGTGCGGGAGGTCTGGACGCCCTGGGCCTCCAGCATGGCCGTGGCGAGCGCCTCGCGCACGCCTCCCTTCAGGGTCAGGCGGCCGTCGCCGCCGCGCGACCAGGGCGTCTGTCCCGATCCCTTGGTTCCCAGATCCAGGAGCCGGTCGCTGTCGCGCTCCCGCAGCTGAGCGAAGAGAAATCCGCGCCCATCGCCGAGGTCTGGGTTGTAAACCCGGAACTGGTGGCCGTGATAGCGCAGCGCCAGGGGGCCGTCCTGATTGCCCGGCAGGGGCGTGAACCGGCCGAAGTGAGCTTCCCACTCGCCGTCGGTCAGGGCGTCGAGCCCCACAGTCGCCGCCGCCCTGTCGTTGCGCAGCCTCAGCCGCCGCTCCGGGAAGTCCGCCGCCGCCACGGGATCGGCAAAGTCGGATCCCAGGGTCTGAAACAACGGATCGGGTCGGTAGTCGGGGGCAAGGGCCATGATCTGACATGCCGCCGGATCAGGGCGGATCGCAAGCGCCTGGGACCCGCGCGAGCCGGAGCAAGGGGCGCGAGGGGCCGCCGACCGCCCCGGGTTCGCACTGGACCTCGTCTCGATCGGACGGGCCCGATCCATGGGTCTCGGCCTCAGCCCTGGGCTAGCGACCGGATTCGCTTCTCCAGAGGGGGCCTCCATGTTAGCCGACACTCATGGCCCGTTCATCGACTCTCGCCTTTCTGAAGACGGAGCCCGGCGCCGGCTTGGTGATGACGCTCGCCGCTCTTGCCGCTCTCGCGCTCGCCAATTCGCCGGCGGCCGGGCTTTATTTCGATTTCATCGATGGGCGCGTTCCCGTCGGGGTCGGGCCCTTCTTCGTCAGTCTGAGCGTGGAGGCCTGGGTTCGCGACGGACTCATGGCGGTGTTTTTTCTCTCGGCGGGACTGGAGCTGAAATACGAGGTCCTGCGCGGAGAGATCTCGAGTCCGCGGCGCCTCGCCGCGCCCCTTCTGGCCGGGGCGGCGGGAATGGTGGGTCCGGCCGTCATCTATCTCCTCGTCAATCTGGGGCCAGGGGGCGACCTGCGAGGCTGGACCGTGCCGACGCCAACCGATGCGGCCTTTGCTCTGGGGAGCCTGGCGCTTGTCGCCCCGCGCCTGCCGCGCGCCCTGCGGCTGTTCCTGCTGACCCTGGCCGTCGCCGACGACGTGGGCGCCATCGCCCTCATCGGGGTCCTCTATTCCCACGGGATTCATTGGCGGGCCCTGGCGCTGGCGCTCGCGGTTCTGGCCGTCATGCTGCTTCTGGCTCGCCGACGCCGCCCGCCAAGGCTCGCCTTCATCGCCGGTTTCGTCCTCGTCGTCGCCTTGACGATCAATTCCGGCATCTCCACCTCGGTCGCCGCCTTCGCCTGCGCCATGGCCGTTCCGGTGGATCGCCGCAGCCGCGACGGCGAGAGCCTGCTCCGGGCCTATCAGGCCGCCCTGCAGCCCTATGTGGCCTACCTCGTCCTGCCCCTGTTCGCCTTCGTCTCAGCCGGGATCGCCCTGTCTGCCCATCCCCCCGGAGGCTGGTTCAGCCGTCCGGTTTGGGGCGTGGCGCTCGGCCTGACGCTCGGCAAGCCCCTCGGCGTCTTCGGCATGGTCTTCCTCAGCTCCGCACTGAAGATCGGCCGCAAGCCCATGGGGGCGACGTGGTCCGAGATGCTCGGCGTGGCTCTGTTGTGCGGCGTCGGATTCGACCTCAGCTTTTTCCTGTGCGGCCTGGCGCTTCCCGCCGACCAGCAGCCCCAGGTGCGGCTTGCGGTCATGGCCGGTTCCGCCCTTTCCCTGGCCGCCGGCTCAGCCGTTCTCGCCCGGCGACAGTGGGTGCGGGATCAGCGCGGAGGCGCCGACGTCTTCGCGGACTAAGCGAGAGCCAGGGCGATGGCGCGCCCGGTTTCCTCAGCGGCGATCAGGACCGCCGGCGACACATCGCCCATGATGAAGAAATCATGGACGAGGCCGGGATAGGAAACATGTTGCGCCTGACCGCCGGCCCGGGTCAGGAGTTCGGCATAGTCGCGTCCCTCATCCTCCAGGGGATCGAACCCCGCCGTGACCACGATCGCCGGGGGCAGGCCGGCGTGGCTCGCGGCCTGGGCGGGGAAGGCGCGGCGACCCTCCGGGTGCTTGTCGGCGGCCAGGGAGGCCTCGAAGAAATCCATCGCCGCACGGCTGAGAACCGGCCCGTCACGACTCTCGCGCGAAGGCGTACGCTGGGCGGGGCCTGTGGCGGGATAGAGCAGCAGCTGAAGGCGCAGACTGCGGGCCGGATCGCCGCGCAGGTCGAGACTGACGCAGGCGGCCAGATTTCCGCCCGCGGAATCCCCGCCCACCCCGATCCGCCCCGGATCGACGCTGATCTCGCCGGCATGGTCGAAGGCCCAGCGCACGGCGGCCAGGGCGTCGTCATGTCCCGCGGGAAAGGGATGTTCCGGCGCCAGGCGATAGTCGATCGCCAGCACCTGGGCGCCCGAATGCAGCGCCAGGCGCCGGCAATGGGCGTCGTGGGTCTCCAGATTGCCGATGACCCAGCCGCCGCCGTGGAAATAGACGAGGAGGGCGGAACGGGCCTCGACCCCAGGGGGACTGTAGAGCCGCGCATCAAGCTCGCCCTGGGCACCGGCCACCTGGAGATCCCGCGTCGCCACCTCGGCCGGCGAGGTCTTGAGGTTCTGGCCCTGGCGGGTCTGGACATAGAAGCCGCGCAGGACCTCCAGCGGCAGCGCGGTCAGGGGCGGCGCCTCAGCCGGCTGCTGCGCGGCCTCGGCCTTGAGCATGGCCTCGAAATGGGGGTCGAGCACGGGCGTCTCCCTGAAATGTGGACCTGTTGCGCCCCCAAGGCTAAGGCGGCTTCCGCCGGGTGGGAACCGATTATCGGCGCGCGGCCCGACAGAGATCGAAACGCGGGTGCACCGCGGGCGGAGTGGGCGCCTTGCGCGGGGTCGGAATACCCCTTTCCGGTCCCACCGAAATTTGGGATGCTGATCGCCAAATCCCGGCGGAGCGATCATGGCGGTTGAAGCGACGATGCGGGGGTCGTCGAAAGCCTGGCTGCGGGTCTTTCAGATCCTCGGCTTGATCTTCGGCCTCTATGCGATCGTTTCGGATGTGGAGCTCGCCGCCAGGGAGCTTGGCCGCGATCCCCTGAGCGGCACGCTTGGCGTTCTCGACCGTCCAAGCCAGACGGTGCAGGTCGCCTCCACGGTCGTCCGTCTCTTGCCCAACGGGCCCATGGCGAGGGCCGGCGTTAATGGCGGCGATCTCATCCGGTTCGATCACCCCATGGATGATTTTCGCACGCCTCGTCCCAACGAGCTCGTCGGTTTCAGCCGTGGGGCGGGCGGCCAGTGGGTCCACCAGAGCGTCCGGGCGGACGCCGCGAAGGCGACAGCGGCGCCAGATGCGCGGGTGATCGCCATGCTGTTCTACACTCTGGCCTATCTGGCCGCGAGCCTGATCGGGATGTTCATCCTCTGGCGCGGCGGGGGACAACTCACGGTGCTCCTTCTGGGTCTTGGGCTCGTTATTTACGGCCTGGTTTCAGCCATCCCACAGGCGCTGTTTTCCAACCGCGACCTCTTTGCGGCCTTGGAGATCCTCGGCGGGGTAAGCTTCGTGGCGATCCCCTGGTGCTTTTACGCCTTCGCCCTGGGCTTTTTTCGCGACCAGGGCGGTTCGCCATCGCGACGCGAGGTTTGGGTGTTTTGGCTCTTTGGGCTGATCCTGCCGGCCCCCGCTTTTGCAACGACGTCTTACTTCTTGACCTTGCGCCCCGTGCCGCTCCTGGGCGACGGCCTGACGGCGATTTCAGGGCTTACCCTGGTCGGATTCGGGGCGTGCCTGGCCTATCTGACACGCGGCTGGCGCATCTCGTCCCGCGAGACGCGGCGGCGTTATGCGCTGCTGATCGTGGCGACCCTGGCGGTCCTCATCTCACAGTTGATGGATGCGCTCACAACCACCCTGCATTTTCCGGACGGCCCGTGGTTCTTCATCTACCGGATCGGCAATGCGATCCTGACCGGCATCGTTGCCTCGGGCCTCTATGTTTACGCGATCCTGCGGCAGAAGGTCTTCGACCTAGGCTTCGCGGTGAGCCGGACCCTGGTCTACGGCGTGGTCAGCGCGGTGCTGTTGGCGGGATTTGGTCTGGTGGAATGGGCGGCGGACCACTTCCTGCCCGTGGGAGGGCGGGAGAAGAACGCTCTCATCGACGCCGTCGTGGCGCTGACGATATTCCTCACCTTCCACCGCCTGCGCGCCGGCGCCGAACGTCTGATCGAGGCCCTGTTCTTCCGCGACTGGCGGGAAAAGGAGGCGGCCCTTCAGGCGTTCCTGGGCGAAGCGCCCTATTTCGTCACCCCCGGGGCCTTGACCCGTGCGGCCGTGCGCGTGATCGGCCACTATGCCGACGGCGCCGCGACCGCCATCTACCTGCGGGATGAAACGGGGAGTTTCGGCCTTGCCGAGGGCCGGCTGGCGGGTTTGGGGGCAAGGATCGACGCGGATGATCAGACGCTTGTCGCCCTGCGCGCGCGCCGCCGGACCCTGGCGGACGAAGCGATCACCACCCTGCCGGGTGCGGCCCTGGTCCTCCCCATGTTGAACCGCGCGGAGGTGACCGGGGTCATTCTGGTCGGAGAGAAGCCGACGGGTCTTGGCTTCCGGCCCGATGAGATCGCGCTCCTCTCCCGCGCGGCCCATGAGATCGGGCTGGACCTCCAGGCCCTCAAGTTGGAGCAGCTTCAGAGCCTCGCCAGCCGTCTCGCCATCGAGAAGGCAACGCGTCTCGGCCAGGGCGAGGCCTTGAGCGGCGCGGCGGGCTGACCCTCTCCCGGTGGGCCTTTTCCTTGACCCGGAGCCCCTTCGGGCGCATAGGCCCGCCCCGGCGTCAGATCATCAGGGTCAGATCGCCTCCACCATCACGACCCCCTTCCATTAGCTGAAGGGACGAGGATGGCGAGGACCTCCGTCCGCGTGATCGCGCACGGGGGCTGGAGGCGTTTGGGGCATGGCGAGGGCCGCCGGCGCGGCGAGCGGGAGTGCGAAACGAGACGATGTTCGAAGGACTGACCGAAAGGCTGGGGGGCGTGTTCGACCGCCTCGCGGGCCGCGGCGTGCTTTCCGAGAAGGACATAGACGAGGCCATGCGCGAGGTGCGTGTGGCGTTGCTCGAGGCCGATGTGGCCTTGCCGGTGGTGCGCGGCTTCATCGACAAGTCGCGCGAACAGGCCCTGGGCGAAGCCGTGATCCGCGCCGTCAAGCCGGCCGATCAGGTGGTCAAGATCGTCTATGACGGCCTGGTCGAGATGCTGGGTGGTGAGACGGCAGAGCCCCTGACCCTGGCGCTCAATCCGCCCACCGTGATCATGATGGCGGGCCTGCAGGGGTCGGGCAAGACCACCATGACCGGCAAGCTGGCTCTCCGGCTGGCCAAGACCGAGCGCAAGCGCGTTCTGGTGGCGTCGCTCGATATCCGGCGCCCGGCCGCCATGGAGCAACTGGCGATCCTGGCGCGGGAGGCGGGCGTGGAGTCCCTGCCCATTGTCGCCGGTCAGGCGCCGGCGGATATCACGCGCCGGGCGCTTCAGGCCGCGCGTTTGGGCGGCTTCGATGTGCTGATTCTCGATACCGCCGGCCGCACCACCTTGGATGAAGCGATGATGGCCGAGGCCGCGGAGGTGGCGCGCCTGGCGCAGCCGGCCGAGACGCTTCTCGTGGCCGATAGCCTGACCGGGCAGGATGCTGTGCGCACGGCGAAGGCGTTTCACGAGCGCCTGCCGCTCACCGGCCTGGTCCTCACCCGCGCCGATGGCGATTCCCGCGGCGGCGCCGCGCTCTCCATGCGCGCCGTCACCGGTCTGCCGATCAAGTATCTGGGCGTGGGCGAGCGCATCGACGCGCTCGACGTCTTCGACGCCCGCCGGGTCGCCGGCCGGATCCTCGGCCAGGGCGATGTCGTGGCGCTGGTGGAACGCGCCGCCGCTGAGCTCGACCAGTCCAAGGCCGAATCCATGGCCAAGCGGCTGGCCAAGGGCCAGTTCGACCTCAACGATCTCGACGACCAGCTGTCGCAGATGGAGCGCATGGGTGGTGTGGCGGGCCTGATGGGCCTTATGCCTGGCGTTCGCCAGATCAAGGCGCAGATGGCTGACGCCGGCGTCAACGACAAGATCCTGCGCCGTCAGAGGGCGATCATCCGCTCCATGACCAAGGGCGAGCGCAAGAAGCCCGATATTCTGCAGGCCTCGCGAAAGCGCCGCATCGCCGCCGGCGCCGGCGTCGAGGTGGCCGAGATCAACCGTCTCCTCAAACAGCACCGTCAGATGCAGGACGCCTTCAAGATGATGTCCCGCGATGGCGGCAGGGGCTTCGCGCGCATGGCCGGGATGCTTGGCCTCGGCGGACCTCAGGGCCTCGCGGCCCTTGGTGGCGCGCGTCCGCCTGGGGCGCAGCCGGGTATCGCTGATGCGGGGACGCCTCCGGGCCCGATCGCCAGAGGCGAGGCGCCGAAGTTGCCGGGCCTGGGCGGCGGCCCTCGGCTTCCGGGGCTGGGCGGACCTCCGTCCGGCGTCAATCCGTTCAAGCGCTGACTTTTCGTTCCTCAAATCGACTCAAACTCAAAAGGACGTCTGGACTGACATGCTGAAAATTCGTCTCGCCCGGGGCGGCGCCAAGAAGCGCCCCTATTATTCCATCGTCGTCGCCGACAGCCACGCGCCGCGGGATGGCCGATTCATCGAGAAGGTCGGCGCCTACAATCCGCTCATCGCCCGCGGCGCCGCCGGTCGCGTGACGCTTAACGCTGAGCGCATCTCCAACTGGCTGGCCAAGGGCGCCCAGCCCACCGACCGCGTGGCGCGCTTCCTCGCCGCCGAGGGCCTGGCCAAATGGACCCCGGGCTCCAACCCCCATAAGGGCGAGCCCCACACCAAGGCCAAGGAACGCGCAGTGGAGAAGGCGGAGCGGGAAGCCGCCCTCGCCAAGGCCGCGGCCGAAGCTCTCGAGGTCCCGGCGGATGAGGCGCCTGCGACCGAAGCCGTGGCCGAGGACGCGCCGGCGGTCGAGGTGATCGCTGAAGAGCCGGCCGCCGAGTAACGGTCCCGTCCTTGGACCCGACGCGGCTGATCCTGGCGGCGAGGCTCGACGGGGCGTTTGGCGTGCGCGGCGAGATCCGCCTCACCTCCTACACGGCCGAGCCGCTCGCCCTGCTTCGCTATCGCGAGCTCAATCGCGAGGACGGGTCCCTGGCGCTCACCCTCATCGAAGGGCGTGAATACAAGGGCGGCCTGGTCGCCCGGGCGGCGGAGATTGGCTCCCGTGAGGAGGCGCAGGCCCAGCGTGGGTTGCGGCTCTTCATCGCCCGGGACCGCCTTCCCGAGACTGAGGATGAGGACGAATTTTATATCGTCGACCTGATCGGCCTGAACGCCGTGTCGCCGTCGGGCGAGGTCCTGGGTCGCATCCGCAGCGTCGAGAATTTCGGAGCGGGGGACCTCCTTGAGGTATCGCCCGTCGACGGAGGCCCTTCCTGGTGGAGTCCCTTCACCAAAGAGGCCGCGCCGGAGGTGTCGCTCGCCCGGGGAGAGGTCGTGATCGTCCCCGCTTCGGACGAGCCGCCCCCGCGTCCTTGACCCCTATTTCCCGCCGTCGGTCCTATAGCGGCCGAACCAGGCGAGGATCGCGCTGGCCTCCTCCGCCTCCTGAGACGGCCGCTCCTCAAGCGACTCGTGCGCCGCGCCCGGCACCCGGATCATGGCGGTGGGAATGCCGCGCAACTGCAGGGCGCCAAAGAGCTGCTCCGCCTCGCTGGGCGGCGTGCGGTGATCCTCCTCGCCCACCATGACCATGGTCGGGGTGGTGATCTGACCGGCCAGAGAGATCGGCGAACGGCGCCAATAGGCCTGGGGATCCTCCCAGGGCATCTTGCCGAACCAGTAGCGGGCCATGAAGCTGTACATGTCGACGGTGAGCACCTCGCTCGTCCAGTCGATCACCGGCTTTTCGGCTGCGGCGGCCTTGAAGCGATGGGTCTTGCCGACGATCCAGGCGGTGAGGAGTCCTCCGCCGGAGCCGCCGCAGACGAAGAGATTGTCCGCATCGACCCCGCCCTTGGCGATGGCCGCATCGACCACGCTCATCAGGTCGTCATAATCCTGGCTCGGATAGTTGTCGTTGATGAGGTTGGCGAAGGCGTCGCCATAGCTCGTGGAGCCGCGCGGGTTGGCGTAGACCACGACATAACCGGCTGCGGCGTAGAGCTGCAGCTCCGAGCCGAAGTTCGGGCCATAGGAAGCGAACGGGCCGCCGTGGATCTCCAGGATCATCGGATATTTGCGTGAAGGATCATAACCGGGCGGGCGCATGATCCAGGCGTCGATGGGCCGCTTGTCATAGCTTGAGGGCACGACGAGGTGCTCGGCGTGGGCCAGGTCCCGGCCGGCGAACAGTTCGGCGTTGAGCGCGGTCAGGCGGCGCGCCTCCTGGCCGGCGCGGGCGAGGCCCACATCGGTCAGATGGGTGTCGTCGCCCATGGTGAAGGCCACCGCGCCGTCCTTGGCGAGCGAGTAGGTTCCGCCCGAATAGGGCCGGTCTGGCTCGGCCCCGCCCAGACCCGCCGCCACAGTCGTCATCTGACCGTCGAGGCTGAACCGCGCCACCTTGGTGACGCCGTGGTCGGCATATTGGGCGAACACGAATTTGCCGTCGCCCGACCAGTGCGGCTGGGCGAAGGCCCGATCGACGGCGCCGCTGAGGACCCGGGTCTCGCCCGAGGCCAGGTTCATCAGGATGATGCGCTCGTCCTCATAGCCGCGGTTGTGATCGTCGTGGTGGGTGAAGGCCAGGGTCTTGCCGTCCGGCGAGAGGGCCGGGGCGCTGTCGGGACCCGCCCCGTGCGGCAGCGCGCTCGTCGCGCCGCTGCTCAGATTGATCTTGAACAGGGCCGAGTTCTGCGGGTCCAGGCGCCAGTTGGCGGAGCGCTGCGAGACGAAGATGGCGGAGGCGCCATCGGGGGTGATCGCGATCGGACCGCGGTCATTATAGTCGCCGAAGGTGAGCTGCCGGGGGGCGCCGCCATCGGCGGAAATGACAAACAGATGGGAATAGCCGGGCTTGAGATAGCCCACATCGTCCTGACGATAGTGGACATCGGTGATGACCTTGATGGGATCGGCCCATTTGGCGCCTTGCGGCTTGGGCGGGGCCGAACCCAAGCTAGGCGCGGGCGCGGCCACATGCATGACAAAGACGATCCGGCTCCCGTCCGGGGTCCAGGTCAGGGCGCCCGCACGCTCGGGGAGGTCGGTCAGGACGGAGGTCGCCCCGGTCTCCATCCAGCGCACATGCAGTTCGCCGCGACCCTCGGGGCCCGGGGCGATAAAGGCCAACTTGCGGCCGTCCGGCGACCAGACCGGGGAGCTTTCGCCCGGGAGGCCATCGAGGGGTCGCTGCGCCCCGGTCGCGGCGTCCACGATCCAGATCGAGGTCCGGGCGCGATCAGTGAGGATGTCCTCGGACTCGCGCACATAGGCGATGTGGGTCCCGTCCGGGCTGATCTGCGGATCGGCGGCCTGTTCGAGGCCGAACAGATCGAGCGGCTGGAACAACCGGGAGGGCGCCCGGCTCTGAGTCGAGGTCTGGGCCTGCGCCGCCGCCCCCACCAGAAGAGCGCTCAGCACGCCCCCCAGCACCATGCCAAGACCCGCCCGTCGTCCCATCGCCCGCGTCATCGTCCCCGTCGCCCTCATCGCCGCTCTCCAGCAATCCTCGCCCCGGCTTTGACCGCCGCCTGGACTCCGCATTAAGGCCCCCCCGTCCTCGCGAAAACCCCCCCTGAATTCAGGGGATCGGGGGCGGGGGTCGTCAGGGGGACGTCATGTTCAAGTCCTCAGCGCCGGGCCGCCTCAGCGCGGCGCGGCGGCGAAACGCGGTCCGGCGCGCCCTCGCCTTGAACAAGTATTGACAAAATGCAATATTTTGTCCACACTCTTGGGGGAGCCCCCATCATCCTACAGGCGCCCCGTGCCGAGAATTTGCATTACGCATCATTCCGAGTCTGGGGCCGCGTGGGGGCAGAGTCGCCGCCGAGCGCCGTCCCGCCTGGGACCAGGATGTGACCAAGGACGCGACCCATGCGTTACCATGCGGCGACCATTCCGCTACCATTTGCTACCAACGCGCGACAAAAATGTTACCAGGAATGTTGCCATTTTGGCCGCCTCCGTCGGCGTCGGCGAATCTCACGGAGAATAAAAAACACGCATTTACAGTAAGATACAGGCAGCCCGCTGTCTGAGGAGACTTCGCAGAGTTGCCCATTCCCGGCTCACCCGCCCGCGTTTTCGCGCAGATCGGGAGGGGTCGCCTCGGCGCGCAAGAGGCGGATCGCCTCATCCACGCTGACCAGGGTCTGGCCCTCCGAACCGAGACGGCGGACGGCGACCTGGTCCTCTTGCGCCTCCCGCCGCCCCACCACGGCGATCACCGGGACCTTGGCCAGGGAGTGCTCGCGCACCTTGTATCCGACCTTCTCATTGCGCAGGTCGGTCTGGACCCGAAGGCCCGCATGACGCAGGCGCGCCGCCACCGACCTCGCATGATCGTCAGCGTCGGAGGTGATCGTCGCCACCGTGACCTGGACCGGCGCCAGCCAGAGCGGGAACGCGCCCGCATGGTGCTCGATCAGCACGCCCACAAACCGCTCCAGGGAGCCGAGTATGGCCCGGTGCAGCATGACCGGGCGCTGCTTGGAGCCGTCCTCGGCGACATAGTCCGCATCCAGACGATCGGGCAGGACATAGTCGAGCTGCAAGGTGCCGCACTGCCAGGTGCGGCCGATGGCGTCACGCAGATGGAACTCCAGCTTGGGCCCATAGAACGCGCCCTCGTTGGCGATACGCTCCACCTCCACGCCCGCGGCCCGGGCGGCGCGCTCGAGCATGTCCTCGGCCGCCGTCCACTGCTCGTCCGTGCCGAAGCGCTGGTCCGGGCGAAGGGCCAGCTTGACGCTATCCAGCTCCACCTCAAGCTCCGCATAGATCTGCTGCAGCAGACGGACGAAAGCGGTGGATTCAGCCTCGATCTGGTCCTCACGGCAGAAGATATGGGCGTCATCCTGCACCATGCGGCGCACGCGCAGGAGGCCCAGCAGCGAGCCGGAGCTTTCGTAGCGGTGCAGGCCGCCGAACTCCATCATGCGGATCGGCAGGTCGCGATAGGACTTCTGGCCCTGGTTGAAGATCTGCACATGACAGGGGCAGTTCATGGGCTTGACCGCCAGCACCTCGCCCTCGGCCGTCTCCGAGGTGAACATGGAGTCGTGGAACTTCGACCAGTGCCCCGATCTCTCCCAAAGGGAGCGGTCGAGGATCTGCGGCGTGGCCACTTCGACATATCCTGCGCCTTCCGTCCGACGTCGGACATAGCTCTCCAGGGTACGGTAGAGCGTCCAGCCATTGGGGTGCCAGAAGGGCATGCCGCGGCCCTCCTCCTGGATGTGGAAGAGATCCATGGCCCGGCCGATCTTGCGGTGGTCGCGCCGTTCGGCCTCCTCGATCCGCTTCAGATAGGCCTCCAGCTCGGCCTCCGAGCGCCAGGCCGTGCCATAGACGCGCTGGAGCTGGGCGTTGCTCTGGTCGCCGCGCCAATAGGCGCCCGCGAGCTTGGTCAGTTTGAACGCCTTGCCCACATGGCGCGTCGAGGGCAGGTGCGGGCCGCGACACAGGTCCTTCCAGCCGCCCTGACGATAGACGCTGATCGGTTCATCGCCGGGGATGTCGCGGATGATCTGGGCCTTATAGGCCTCACCGATCTCCTCAAAATGGCGAATGGCCTCGTCTCGGTCCCAGACTTCACGCTCGATCGCTTCATCCCGGTCCACGATCTCGCGCATGCGCGCCTCGATGGCGCCGAAATCGTCCAGGGAGAAGGGCGTTTCCCGCGCGAAATCGTAATAGAAGCCGTCCTCGACATTGGGGCCGATGGTGACCTGCGTGTCGGGAAAGAGCTCCTGCACCGCCTCGGCCAGGACATGGGCGGTGTCGTGGCGGATCACCTCCAGCGCCTCGGGGCTCTCGCGCGTGAGGATCTCAAGGCGTCCGCCATGGGGCAGGGGGCGGGTGAGGTCATAGAGCCGCCCATCAAGCTTCACCAGCAGGGCCTTCTTTCGCAGCGAGTCGGAAATGGAGGCGGCCACGTCGGCGCCGGTCGCGCCGTCGGGGAACGTCCTGGAGCGGCCATCGGGAAAGGCGAGTTCAATCGTCATGGAGTCTCTTCTTCAGCTCTGCGCCCGGCTTCGGGGCGCGGGGGGCGGCGGGTCATAACCCGATCCGCCCCAGGGATGGCAACGAACGATGCGGCGCAGGGCCAGAAGACCGCCACGCCAGGGACCGTGGGTGATGAGAACCTCGGCCGCATAGTCCGAACAGGTCGGCGTGAAACGGCACTGGCGTCCGACAAAGGGCGAGAACAGTCCCTTATAGAGGGTGTGCAGTCCCCGGACGAGGCTCTCATAGAGGGCGTCGCCGGCGCCGGATCTCCTGTCAGGGACGCGCGCCATGCGCGCCGCCTCAGGCCGCGCCGGCGCGGCGAGTTCGGAGCTTTGGGGCCGCGTTCGCCAGACGGCAGGCCTCGACCGTGGCCTCGAAGGCCAGCAGGGTGGAGGCGTGACGCGCGGGGAAATCCCTGACAGGCTCCAGCATGGCGAGATCCGAAAAACGTCCGTTCGGCGGGGGTCCGCCTTGGCGCAACATAGCACAAAAGGCGTCACGGGCCATTTCGATCTCCGCAGGCGTGGCGCCGACTACATGTTCGGCCAGGATCGCTGCGGCGGCCTGGCCGAGGGCACAGGCCCTGACTTCCTGGGCGTAGTCGACCATCACGCCCTCGCTCAGTCGCACCTCAACGCGGATCCAGCTGCCGCACAGCTTGGCGGTCTTCTCGACGGCGGCGTCGGGCGCGGTCAGACGGCCCAGGCGCGGCAGATTGGCCGCGAGGGCGAGGATCTTCGTCGAATAGAGATCATCGATCATGGTGAGGATATGAGGTCCCTACGGGCTCCGCGCCAAGGGGGTCAGCCAGCGCGCGCCTCCGCCAGGGTCTTGAGGCTCTCGCCGAGCTGGATAAAGCCTTGGCGCGCGGCGGCTCCGACCTGGCGCGCGGCGAAGGGCCCCAGCCAGCCGTCGAAGATCTCGCCATTGGAGAAGATGCAGCCGGTCTCGGACAGGATCTCGATCTCCATATAGCGCACCGTGCGCACCAGGCCGCCCAGCAGGGAGAGGCGCCAGTGGATCTGGTCATTGGGCACCCAGTCGAGGATGACCGGCTGGATGGCGCGCCGGGGCTGTCCGGGCAGGGCCATCTCCAGCTCCAGTCGCCCGCCGATGCGAAGCGCGCCCCGGGCCTTGGGATAGAGCGGGTTCCAGGCCTCCCAGCCCTCGATGTCGCTGAGAATCTCCCAGATGGTCGCCGCCGGCGCCCTGATGCCGATCCGGTGTTCGATCTTGACCCCCGGCATGACGCCTCCCTTAAGCCTTCGCCCGACGTCGCCAGGTGGCGCCGGCGGCCCCGTCCATGACCTCCACATCCAGCGCCGCCAGTTCCTCTCTGAGGAGGTCGGCCTTCGCCCAGTCCTTCGCGGCCCGGGCCTGGGCCCGCTCGGCGATCAGCGCCTCGACCTTCGCGGCGAAGGCATCGTCGGCGCCCCCCTGCATCCAGGCCGCGGGATCGTCCTGCAGGAACCCCATGAGGGCCCCGGACGCCAAAAGCTCGCTCTTGGCCTGGACGCGCGCCGGCGTTGTCGCTGCGGTCTCCAGGCGTCGGGCGAGGACGAACAGCTCGGCGAAGGCCTTGGGGGTGTTGATGTCATCCTCCAGCGCCGCCATCACCTCGACCGAGGGGCCGACAGTCGTCGCCGCCGAGACATCCGCCGCGCGGGCCAGGGCGCCGTAAAGCGAGTCCAGGGCGCGCTTTGCGGAATTCGCCGCCTCCTCGCTCCAGGCCAGGGGCTGACGATAGTGCGAGGCGAGCAGGGCATAGCGAAGGGCCTCGCCCGGCCAACGCTGCACGAGGTCATGCACCAACGCGACATTGCCAAGGCTCTTGGACATCTTGTCCGCGCCCATGTTCAGAAAGCCGTTATGCACCCAATAGGCGGCATAGCCCGAGCGGCCGGCGCACTCGCCCTGGGCGATCTCGTTCTCGTGGTGCGGAAAGATCAGGTCGTGCCCGCCGCCGTGGATGTCGATCGGCAGGCCGAGGGTCTTTTCGATCATCGCCGTGCATTCGACGTGCCAGCCGGGCCGGCCAGGACCCCAGGGGCTGTCCCACACAGGCTCGCCGGGCTTGGACGGTTTCCAGAGCACGAAATCGGCAGGATGTCGCTTGTAGGGCGCCACCTCGACCCTGGCGCCGGCGATCTGCTCGTCGAGCGTGCGTCCAGACAGCTTGCCATAGTCGGAGAAGGCGCGGGTGTCGAAGAGCACATGCCCCTCGGCGGCGTAGGCGGCGTTGTGGCGGATCAGGCGTGCGATCACATCCAGGATCGCCGCCATGGTCTGGGTGGCGCGCGGCTCGAAATCCGGCCCTAGCGCGCCCAGCAGTCCCATGTCGCCGTGATAGGCCGCGAGATAGCGGTCGGTGATGACCGAGATCGGCACGCCCTCGTCCAGGGCCTTCTGATTGATCCTGTCGTCGACGTCCGTGATGTTGGCGGCGTAAAGCACATGCCTCGCGCCGTAGGTGTGACGCAGAAGCCGGTACAGGACATCGAACACCACCACCGGCCGAGCGTTCCCGATGTGGGCGTAGTTGTAGACCGTCGGTCCGCAGACATACATCGTCACCCGGTCCGGATCGGCGGGAACGAAGGGGCGCTTGGTGCGCGCCATGGTGTCATAAAGGGCCAGGGTCATGCGGTCCGTCCTATATAGGGGGGGCGTCGCTTTAGGAACTCAGCCGAGGATGCCGCCCATGACTGTGACTCCGCCCAATTCCTCCGCCCGGTTTCCCGCCGGCCTTGATCGGGACTCCCTCGAGTCGGGCGAGGTCCTGGCCCCGAGCTTCAATTCCGACGGACTGGTCGCGGCGGTGGCCACCCATGCCCAGTCGGGCGAAGTTCTGATGCTGGCCTGGATGAATGACGAGGCCCTGGACCTGACGATCCGGACCGGCGAGGCCCATTATTATAGCCGCTCCCGCCAGGAGCTTTGGCGCAAGGGCGAGACGAGCGGCCAAGTGCAGCGGGTCAGCGAAATGCGTGTGGACTGCGATCAGGACGCCATCTGGCTCAAGGTGACGCCGCAAGGCGACGGCGGCGCCTGCCATGTCGGGCGGCGCTCGTGCTTCTATCGCGCGGTCGAGGGCGGGAAGCTCGTTTTCCGTGACTGACTTCGCAAAGGACGCGGAGGAGCCGTGCGGGGTGATCGAGGCGCGGATCGAAGTCGGTGGGGGTCGGCTCGACCGCGCCTTGGCGGACGCCCTGCCCGAGTTCTCTCGCGCCCGCCTCCAGGCCCTGATCGCCGATGGCGCGGTGAGTCTGGAGGGGGCCGTCATTACCAGCGGGGCGGTGAAAGCGCCGCCTGGACGCTATGTCATCCGTGTGCCCGCGGTGCGGCCGCCGACCCCGGAAGCCGAGGCGATCGCGCTCAAGGTCCTTTTTGAGGACGACCACCTGATCGTCATCGATAAACCGGCCGGGTTGTCGGCCCACCCGGCGCCGGGACATGAGAGCGGCACCCTGGTGAATGCCCTCATTCATCACTGCGGGACCAGCCTTTCGGGCATCGGCGGAGTCGCGCGACCCGGCATCGTGCACCGTCTGGACAAGGACACCTCAGGGGTGATGGTGGCCGCCAAGACCGATGCGGCGCATCGCGGACTCTCCGCGCTGTTCGCCGTTCACGACGTCGAGCGTGTCTATGTGGCGCTGACGCGAGGGGCGCCGAGAAGCATCACGCTCGGGTCCGAGGGCAGCGTGAGAACGCGGATTGGCCGGTCGCCGCGACACCGCCAGAAGATGGCGGTCCTTAGATCTGGCGGTCGCGAGGCGGTGACCCACTTTCGCATTGAGGCGCGCTATGGGCCGGGTCGGATGCCTCTCGCCGCCCGCGTGGCCTGCCGCCTGGAGACCGGCCGAACGCACCAGATCCGCGTGCATATGGCGCACCTCGGATCCCCCTGTCTTGGCGACCCCCTTTATGGCGCCAGCGCGCCCCCGCCCGGGGTGCGCGAGGCGGTCCTCGCCTCGGGCTTGCAGCGCCAGGCCCTCCACGCCGCGGTGCTGGGCTTTCGCCATCCCGTCTCGCGCGCCGAACTGAGGTTCGAGACCGCGCCGCCCGAGGACATGCGGCGCCTTGAAGCGCTTCTTCAAGCGCTGTGATCAAAGCTGTCGCGACGGCGCCTTAAAGACGGCGTAACGAGCCTCTATATCAAGAGCTACCGATCCGTGGGCGCGTCATGCGCGTATAAGGTGGGACATTCCACTCCACACCAGGGGAGCCAATTAGAGGATCATGCCAACCACCGCCGCCCTGACCGTCATGTCTCCTGACAGCGGACTGTCGCGTTATCTCACCGAGATCCGTAAATTTCCCATGCTTGAGAGGGACGAGGAGTTCATGCTGGCCAAGCGCTGGCGTGAGCATCAGGACCCGGAGGCGGCGCATCGGCTGGTGACCTCGCATCTGCGGCTCGTCGCCAAGATCGCCATGGGTTATCGCGGTTACGGCCTGCCCATCGGAGAAGTGATCTCCGAGGGCAACGTCGGGTTGATGCAGGCGGTCAAGAAGTTCGAACCCGACAAGGGCTTCCGCCTGGCGACCTACGCCATGTGGTGGATTCGCGCTTCGATTCAGGAATACATCCTGCGCTCCTGGAGCATGGTGAAGATGGGCACCACGGCCGCTCAGAAAAAGCTCTTCTTCAATCTGCGCAAGGCCAAGAGCGAGATCAGCGCCCTTGATGAGGGCGATTTGAGACCCGAACAGGTCAGCTATATTGCCACAAAGCTCGGCGTGCTTGATTCCGAGGTGATAAGCATGAACCGGCGCTTGGCCGGGCCCGATGCGTCTCTGAATGCCCCCTTGCGCTCCGACTCCGAGAGCGAATGGCAAGATTGGCTCGAAGATAAGGACCAGGTCAGCCAGGAGGCGCACCTGGCGGACAGCGAAGAACGCTCGATCCGGATGACGCTGCTCGAAACGGCGATGACAGAATTGAGCGACCGCGAGCGGCACATCCTCACCGAACGTCGGCTCAAGGATGAACCCACGACCTTGGAGACCCTGGCGGCGGAATATGGCGTCAGCCGGGAGCGCGTGCGCCAGATCGAGGTCAGAGCGTTCGAAAAGCTGCAGAAGGCCATGAACGCCGCCGCCGTCGCCCGGAATCTCGAACCCGCTTGATCTTCCGACGCGGCCGAATTCACCGGCGCCTCAACTCTGCCTCGAAGCGATGTGGGCGCGTCGGTCTCAGACCCGGCGCGATCCGATCGAACAGGAGCCCTGGCTAAAGGTGAGGCCCGCGCCTCAGCCCCGGAACGGGTCGCGCATCATGATGACGTCGTCGCGGTCGGGGCTGGTGGTCACCAGCGCGATTTGAGCGCCGATAAGCTCTTCGATGCGGCGGACATACTTCACCGCCGCCGCCGGCAGATCCCGCCATGACCTGGCCTTGTGGGTCACCTGGCTCCAACCTTCAATCTCTTCGTAGATCGGCGTCACTGCGGCCTGGTCGCTGAGCCCGGCCGGCAAGTAGTCGAGAATGCGGTCCCCCAGCCGGTAGCCGACGCATATCTTCAGCGTCTCCAGTCCGTCGAGCACATCGAGCTTCGTCAGGGCCACGCCGTCCACGCCGCTCACAGCCACGGACTGCCGCACGAGGACCGCATCGAACCAGCCGCATCGCCGCTTGCGCCCGGTCACCGTCCCGAACTCCGCGCCACGCTGACCGATCCGCTCGCCGATCTCGTCCTTGAGCTCGCACGGGAAAGGCCCTTCGCCCACCCGGGTCGTGTAGGCCTTGACGATTCCCAGGACATAGCCGGTCGCCCGGGGGCCCACGCCTGACCCGGCCGCGGCCTGACCCGCGACGGTGTTGGAGGAGGTCACGAAGGGATAGGTGCCGTGGTCCACATCCAGCATCACCGCCTGGGCGCCCTCGAACAGGACCCGCTGTCCGGCCTTGGCCGCCCGGTCCAGCACCCGCCAGGACGGCTGAACGAAGGGCAGGACCCTGGGCGCAATCTCCTCAAGCTGGGAAAGGACAGCTTCGGCCGTGACCTCCGGCAAGTCCAGACCCCGGCGCAGGGGCTGGTGATGGGCGAGCAGACGCTCGATCTTGGTCTCCAGCGCGGCGGGATCCCCCAGGTCACAGAAGCGGATGGCGCGGCGGCCCACCTTGTCCTCGTAGGCGGGTCCAATCCCGCGTCCGGTGGTGCCGATCTTCCCGGCGCCCGCCCGCGCCTCCCGCGCGGCGTCGAGATCGCGGTGGAGGGGCAAAACCAGAGCCGCCGCGTCCGCGAGGGCGAGCACCTGGGGGGTGATGGCGAGGCCCTGACCCTGCACCCGGGCGATCTCGTCCAAAAGCGACCAGGGGTCGACGACGACGCCATTGCCGATAACGCTCAACTTGCCCTGCGCCACGCCCGACGGCAGCAGAGAGAAGCGATATTCGGTATTCCCGACCACAATGGTGTGGCCCGCATTGTTGCCGCCCTGAAAGCGCACGACCACATCGGCGCGATCCGCCAGCCAGTCGATGACCTTGCCCTTGCCCTCGTCGCCCCACTGAGCGCCGATCACCGTCACATTGCCCACGTCGCTCTCGCCCCTCGCCTTCCGGAACCGGTTCGGAAAGGCGCCGGACCAGGATGTTTGCGTGGCGACCTTTCGGCGGCCCTTTAGCGTGCCCCGTCCCCGCGCGCCATGGCGTTTGACCGTCGGCGCCTCAGCCTGTGGCCGTGGAACGCGGAGGTCCGGCCTCCGCCGCGCCGCTCCGCCAGAGTCCCAGGGCCACGAACAGGGCGACGCAGGCAAGGAGGCTGATCCCGGCGTCGGCCCTGAGGCTCCCACCCAGCCCCCCAAACCCGAACGCCCGGCCATCTATCATCTGCATGTAGACGATAGGCGCATTGGCCGCCGCGAGCAGCAGCGCGACCTGTGTCGCGGCGAGGGGGTTGTCCTCACCCAGTGAGCGGTAGGTGATGGACAAACCTGTGGCGAACGCCGCCGACTGAAACGCGTTCTCTCCGAGCATGGCGAGGCCGAACACCGCCGGCGTCCTGG
This sequence comes from Pseudomonadota bacterium, assembly GCA_021808285.1. Classification (GTDB taxonomy): domain Bacteria; phylum Pseudomonadota; class Alphaproteobacteria; order Caulobacterales; family Caulobacteraceae; genus Acaudatibacter. Next base: position 37,753 of record JAKBBV010000002.1, read on the forward strand.
GAAGAAGAAGCAGAGACGCGGTGAAGATCGCGCCGACCACGCCGATCAAAAGATAGAGCCGCACAGGGGCGACGCGGTCCAGGAGCGGCGGCACGACGAGACTGCCGAGAACACCGGCCGCGACGACGCCCAGTCCGCCCACCATACCCACAAAGCGCTCCGAGGCGTGGAACTGCCCGCCAAGGCCACCGAGCGTATTGGTCAGGGCGAAGGCGGCGGCCGGGGCCAGAAAGACGATCAACAGGCGCAGAATGGCGGGACGCCGAAGCAGGGCGCACACGTCCAGAATCAGGGCGAGAAAGCGCTCATGGGAGAGCTTGGCGTCCGACGTGGGCGCCGGCAGCCAGAGAAAAGGGATCAAGGGCGCCAGGGTCAGGCCCAGAAGAACGACGACGCCCAGCTCAAACGGCAACGAACGCAGCAGCGGAATGGCGATGACCATGGCCACGCCCCCGCCGCCGATATTGCCCACCGTGTTCCAGGCGCCGAGACGGCTGCGGTCATGATCGGAGACGAGGCCCCCAAGCCAACCTCCAGCCGCGGCGCTGCTGAGCACGATGGAGGCGAAGCCCGCGAAGAGCAGCGGCGCGAAGAGCGGGATGTTTCGCAGGGACAGGAAGGCGGCGCCGGTGAAGAGCGTCGAGGCAAGGGCCAGGAGCACGGCCCAGGTTCGGCGCCGGATCCACAGATCGAGCACGGGCGACAGCAGAAAGGCGCACATGCCCGGCGACATCGCGAACGCCGTGACCTCCGCGATCCGCGACTCTGGCGCGCCGACGCTGGCCAGGAGTTGGGGCACGGTTACGGCCATGATGCCGCCGATCATGCCGAAAGACGCGCCCGTCAGGCCCATGATCGGCACGGGAATCGGCGCGCGCGGGGGCGGCGCCATGGGGTCTCGCACGCAGGCCGGCTCCGTCAGAGGTCGAGTTCGGCGGTGAGGCCCGCCTCGGCCATGGCGCAGTGCATGGCGATGCCGCGGGCCATGACCTGTTCGTCCAGGACCATGCGATTGGAGTGCAAGGCGCAGCAGGTCCGGTAGTCGCCGCCTTCGGGCGCCGCGCCCAGAAACACCATGGCCCCCGGGGCCTTCTGCAGAACATACGAGAAGTCCTCCGCGCCCATCATGGGGTGCGGCATGGTCATCCAGCCTTCCTCGCCAAACAGGGCCTTGGCCGTCCGAGCCGCCAGATCGGTGACCCGTCCGTCGCAAACCGTGACCGGAAAACCGTATTCGATCTCCACCTCGGCCTTGGCGCCGTACGCAGCGGCGATGTTCTCGGCCACCCTGCGCACGCCTTCGTGGACGATGGCGCGCGTTCGCTCCGACAAGGTGCGGATCGTACCCAGAAGGCGTCCGTCCTCAGGGATCACATTGCTGGTGGTTCCGGCGGAGATGTGCGCCACCGTGACCACGGCGGGTTCGAAGACCGGCACGCGACGGGTCACCAGGGTCTGGAGCGCGGTGACGATCTCACACAGGATCGGAACAGGGTCCACTGCGTCATGCGGCATGGAGGCGTGACCGCCCGCGCCGACGACGCGCACCCGCAGGGTGTCCGACGCCGCCAGCAGGGGACCTGTCCGGCCGGCGAAGACGCCACGCGGCATGTTGGGCGAGATGTGCAGGGCGAAGGCGACGTCCGGCAAGGGATCGATCAAACCGTCCTCGAGCATGAACCTGGCCCCGTGCCAGCCCTCTTCTCCGGGCTGAAACATGAACACGACCGTGCCAGGCAGATTGTCACGCCGCTCACACAAGGCGCGGGCCGCGCCGGCGAGCATGGCCACGTGCGTGTCGTGGCCGCAGGCATGCATGGCGCCCTGGTGCTGGGAGGCGAAGGGAAGCCCGGTGTCCTCCTCCAGCGGCAGAGCGTCCATGTCCCCCCGGAGCAGGACCGTGCGGCCGTTGGCCGGCCCGCGCAGAATGGCGACGATGCCCGACGTCGATCCGCCCTCGCGAATCTCGAGCGGCAGGCCCGCCAGGGCGGCGCGCACCTTGGCCGTCGTCTTGGGCAGGTCGAGACCGATCTCGGGTTCGGCGTGGATCGCCCGGCGCAGGTCGATGGCCGCCTCCAGACCCGCTTCCCCCGCGGCTCTCCAGGCTTCGGAATCGATGCGGATGGCGGTCATGTCGGCTCTCCTTAACGTCTCTCCCGGCCATGAGGGGACCGGGTGGGGCCGCAGATTGAACGGGCCGGGGAGCCAAAGTCCAGACGCGCTTTTCGCCTCGCGCATCTGGCGTATATGAAGGCCGACATGAGCCGTCCCCGCTTCCACCTCGCCTTTCCCGTGCACGACCTGGAGGCGGCGCGCGCCTTCTATGGCGGCGTTCTGGGATGCCCGGAGGGCCGATCCGCCTCCGACTGGGTGGACTTCGATCTCTGCGGCCATCAGATCGTGGCGCATCTCGTGGCGGAAAGAGAGACGGTCGCCGCGCATGATGTGGACGGTGAGGAGGTGCCCGTGCGCCATTTCGGCCTGATCCTCGATCCGCTGGCCTGGCGGGGTATGGCCGACCGGCTCCGCCAGGCGAAAGTCCGTTTTTTGATCGCCCCCCAGACGCGGTTCGCCGGACAGCCGGGCGAACAAGGCACGCTTTTCGTCCTCGACCCCTCTGGCAATGCGCTGGAGTTCAAGGCTTTTGCAGACGAGGCGATGATCTTCGCCAAGGACGTCGCGGAGTGAGCGCGGGCGCCGTCGGGATCGAGGAGATTTATCAGGCGGCGCGGCGGCTGGACGGCATCGCTGTGCGCACGCCCCTTCTGGAGAGCCCCGCGCTCAACTCCCGGTTCGGCGGGCGCGTGCTTCTTAAGGCCGAGACCTTGCAACGGGTGGGCGCGTTCAAGTTCCGCGGGGCCTACAACCGGTTGAGCCAGCTGTCGGACGCGGAGCGGGCGCGCGGCGTGGTCGCCTTCTCTTCGGGCAATCACGCGCAAGGCGTTGCGCTGGCGGCGCGGGCTCTGGGCATGCCGGCCCTCATCGTCATGCCGGCGGATGCGCCGCGGGTGAAGCTGGAGGCGACCCGCCGCTACGGCGCCGAGGTCCGGCTCTATGACCGGGCGACCGAGAGCCGAGAGGCGATCGCCGCGCAGATCGCCCTGGACCGCGGGGCGGTGGTCGTGCCCGCCTTTGACGACCTCGACATCATCGCCGGCCAGGGCACGGTCGGCCTGGAGATCGTCGAACAGGCGCAGGAGGTGGGCGCGAGCCTGGGTCAACTGCTTGGCCCTGTCGGCGGCGGGGGGCTGATGGCTGGGGTGGCGACGGCGGTGAATGCGCTGGCCCCCCGGGCGCGCCTCTGGGGCGTGGAGCCTGAGGCCTATGACGACACGCGCCGTTCCTTCGAAGCGGGTGGGCGGGTCGGCGCCCCTGCCGCGCCGCGTTCCCTGTGCGATTCTTTGGAGTCGCCCCTGCCGGGAGAGCTTACTTTTCCCATCCTCAAGCTGCGCCTCGAGGGCATTCTGACCGTGGATGACGGCGCGGTCGCGGAGGCTATGAGATTCGCCTTCAGCGAACTGAAGCTGGTGGTCGAGCCGGGCGGAGTCGTGGCGCTCGCCGCCTTGCTTGCAGGTCAGGTCGCGCCCGTGGAGGGGGAGGCGACGGTCATCGTCCTGTCGGGCGGTAATGTGGACCCCGAGCTGTTCGCCCGTCTGCTGGCTCGGCTAGGCTGAACTCGGAAGGAGATCGGGACGGCGGTAGGCAATCGGGTGGCCGCCGCCTTTGGCGTCGATGCGATCGACAGCCTCGCAAAGCGGCTCGACGGCGACGGCCATGTGGAAGGCGTTGGCGTGAATGAGACGTTCGGCGTCCAGCATCATGCCCACGTGACCCGCCCAGAAGACGAGATCGCCTCGGATGAGATCCGGTGTGGGCGCAGGGCGACCCAACTGCGCCTGTTGATCGGAATCTCGGGGACAGGCCAGACCGGCGGCGAACATGCATTGCTGCACGAGTCCAGAGCAGTCGAGTCCCTGGCTATCCCGGCCACCCCAAAGATAGGGCGTTCCGATATGAACCTCGGCCGTGGTCGCCGGCGCCGCGAAATCTTCACCAACGGGAGTCAGATGGCGGCTGGGCATCCAGCCGCCCGCCGAGAGCCGGGCATAGTCGCCGGCGATCTCCTCCACCGACACAAGCGCGTTGAGAGACACCGGCCCTGAGGCGGGAGACTTGAGGGAGGGGCTGGCGAAACGGAACGTCGAAAGCGCTGTCACGCGGTGCGTGGGCGCCCGCCATCCGTCCGTGAGCCCCGCAATATCGACCCAGCCGACATAGCCGTCACGAGCCGCCTGGCCCCAGGCGAAGCCGTTGCACTCGTCGATAATGTCGAAGCGCTCGCCCAGAATGAGCTGGCTCACCTGCTCGGCATCGCGGTCAGGCGATCGTCTTATCGCGAGGCGGGCTTCAGCAGCCTGACGGGGCGAGGGCGTGACAAAGCGCGGCGCCCGCACAAGGCCCTCCAAGGCCTGGCTCGCCAAGTCCTCGCGAACGAGGGTAAGTCGGGAATCCACAGTCATGGTCCGGGAAACCGCTTCCGGAGCACCCGCTCCAGCGCCCGGATTGCCTGCGCCTCGGCTCCAATGGGCCGCCCCGGACGATTGCGCGGGTTCCAGGCATAGATGTCGAAATGCACCCAAGGCGTCCCAGGGGCGAAGCGTTTGAGGAACAGGGCGGCGGTCACCGAGCCGGCCTGAGCCCAGGCGTCGGGATCGTTCTTGAGGTCGGCGATATCGCTCTCCACCGAATTCACGTAACCCGCCCACAGAGGCATCCGCCAGAGCGGATCCTCGCTTGTCCGGGAGGCATCCGCGATATCGGCGGCAAGGCCGTCGTCGTCGGTATAGAAGGGCGCGACCTCGGGACCGAGGGCGACGCGTGCGGCGCCGGTGAGGGTGGCGAAATCCAGCGTCAGGTCCGGGGACAGCTCAGCGGCGCGAGTGAGAGCATCGGCGAGGATGAGGCGGCCCTCGGCGTCGGTGTTGCCGATCTCAATGGTAAGGCCTTTGCGTGAGGAGATCACGTCGCCCGGGCGCATGGCCCCGCCAGACACCGCGTTCTCCACCGCCGGGATAAGCAGATGGAGACGCACCGGGAGCCGCGCCTCCATGACCATCCGGGCCAGAGCCAGGGCATGGGCCGCCCCGCCCATGTCCTTCTTCATCAGCCTCATGCCCGAAGACGGCTTGAGGTCCAGTCCACCCGTGTCGAAGGTGACGCCCTTGCCAACCAAGGCTAAGATGGGAGAGCCCGGATCGCCCCAGCTAAGCTCGATCATGCGCGGGGCGCGGTCCGCCGCCGCCGCCCGTCCGACGGCGTAAACCGCCGGATAACGGGCCCCTCGCAGAGCTTCGCCGACGACCACCTCGATCTCCGCCCCGTGCGTCGCCGCCAGCTCGCGCGCCACGGATTCGATCTCGGCCGGGCCCATGTCATTGGCTGGGACGTTCACCATATCGCGGGCCAGGGCGCAGGCTCCGGCGACCCGCGCTGCGCGGCGCGGGTCAGCGCCGAGCGGGATCAAGAGGCGGGCCGGGCCGTCGCGATGGCTTCCCTTATAGCGGTCAAAGCGATAGGCGCCCTGGGCCCAGGCGATCGCGAGGTCCGTAGGCTCGACCGGCGGGACGGTCTCAAGCGCATAGTCTCCGGGCGGCAGCTTCGCTGCCGCAGTTCGCCACGGTTCGACCGAGCCCGGAGCGTCGCCCAGTCCCACGAGGGCGTGGACGAGGCGGCCTTCAGAATCGGACGTGAGTGCAATATCCCCTTGTTTGCCCTTGAATCTCGCGGCCCTTGCGGCGGCGCGGACCGGCCCTGCAAGCTCATCGATCCGCGACTCCCCTTCGGCCACCGCGACGCCGAGAACGGGAACAGCGATATTGCTCGCCTTTATGAGCGCGTCGGTCATGCTGCTACATCGTCTCCACCGCGCCGTTCGGCCTTGAGGGTCCCCTTCATAGCCCCCTCTCGCGCCGCTTTCGAGCCAGGCTTTGTTGCGGCGGATGCGCGGGGCCGAGGCTCCGCACACTGACCTGTGGACAGCTCTGTGGAAGGCTTGGAATTTACACTTTCTTAGCGAAAAAAACCTGACCGAACGGCTCCGGACCGATTGACGCTCCGCCCGGCGCATGTCCCCATATGTTGGGTCGCACCGGTGGCCGGTCCACAAGATTTAGCGGATCAGGGCGGCGCCTTTGAACACCGCGGGAGTATGGGGAAGGGGCATGAGCACGAGCCAAGCATTGCGGACATCGAGCCCGGCGGCGCGCCGTGTCGAGCCGCGCAAGTCCGAGCGTCCGGTCCTCCAGCTGGTCCGAAAGGTCGAGATCGATCGCAGCCGCGATGCCCTTCTCACTGAATTCGGCAAGACCACGCTTGAGGACCGGTACCTTCTTCCGGGCGAATCCTATCAGGATATGTTCGCACGCGTGGCCACAGCCTTTGCGGATGACGCGGAACACGCTCAGCGCATCTATGACTACATCTCTCGCCTGTGGTTCATGCCTGCCACGCCGGTCCTATCCAATGGCGGCGCTAATCGTGGGTTGCCGATCTCCTGTTTCCTGAACTCCGTGGGCGACTCGCTGGAAAGCATCGTCGGCACTTGGAACCAGAATGTCTGGCTGGCGGCGAACGGGGGGGGAATCGGCACCTATTGGGGCGGGGTCCGCTCCATCGGTGAAAAGGTCAAGGGATCAGGGCAGACCAGCGGTATCATCCCGTTCATACGCGTTATGGACAGCCTGACCCTGGCCATCAGCCAGGGGTCGCTGAGGCGCGGCTCCGCGGCGGTCTATGTCGACGTCCACCACCCAGAGATCGAGGAGTTCCTCGAAATCCGTAAGCCGTCGGGTGATTTCAATCGCAAATCGCTCAACCTCCATCACGGAATCTGCATCACCGACGCCTTTATGGAGGCTGTGCGCGACGGGACATCGTTCTCCCTACTGTCGCCCAAGACGGGCGAGACGGTCCGCGACGTTGATGCCCGCGGCCTCTGGCAGAAAATCCTGGAACTGCGTCTCCAGACCGGCGAGCCCTATTTGATCTTCTCGGATACCGTGAACCGGGCCATGCCGCAGCATCAGAAGGACCTGGGCCTTAGGGTGCGCCAATCCAACCTTTGCTCGGAGATCGTGCTTCATTCCGGGCTTGACCATCTGGGGGAAGAGCGCACTGCCGTCTGTTGTCTCTCATCGGTGAACGCCGAATTCTTCACGGAGTGGCGCGAGGAGCCGCGCTTCATTGAAGACATCATGCGTTTCCTCGACAATGTTCTGCAGGACTTCATCGACAGGGCTCCGCCCGAGATGAGGCCGGCCACTTACGCCGCTGCGCGAGAGCGTTCAGTGGGCTTGGGCCTCATGGGCTTCCACAGTTTCCTGCAAGGGCAGAACGTGCCCTTCGAGAGCGCGCTGGCCAAGTCCTGGAACATGCGCATCTTCAAGCATCTGCGCCGTGGCTGCGATGCCGCCAGCAAGACGCTCGCCGAGGAGCGTGGGGCATGCCCCGATGCGGCCGAGCGTGGGGTGATGGAGCGATTTTCGCACAAGCTTGCGATCGCGCCGACGGCCTCCATCTCGATCATCTGCGGCGGAACGAGCGCCGGCATCGAGCCGATTCCAGCCAACATATACACCCATAAGACCCTGTCGGGATCGTTCGCTGTGAAGAACCCGTATCTCGAGACGATTCTGGAGGCGAAGGGCTACAACACTCCCCAGATCTGGGCGTCGATATTGGAGAACGAAGGTTCGGTTCAACATCTCGACTGCCTCAGCGAGGCCGAGAAGGAGGTCTACAAGACCGCCTTCGAGATCGACCAGCGCTGGGTCGTCGACCTGGCGGCCGACCGGACTCCGGACATCTGCCAGTCCCAGTCGGTTAATCTCTTCCTGCCAGGCGATGTGGACAAGTGGGACCTCCACATGCTGCACTTCCAGGCCTGGGAGCGAGGCATGAAGAGCCTCTACTATCTGCGCTCCAAGTCCGTGCAGAGGGCAGCCTTTGCTGGCGCAGACATGGCGGCGCCAGCGCCGACCGCCCTGGAGACGCCACGGACCGATTACGAGGAATGTCTCGCTTGTCAGTGACGTCGGCGGTGTTGCCCTTGTCGCTCAGCCTGCGGTTGGGGAGCCAATGAGGCGGGTCTCGATCTCGATCTGACTGGTCAGAGACTTATGCACCGGGCATTTCTCCGCCACCCGCAGCAGATCCGCACGCTGTAGGTCAGAGAGATCGCCGACTAGCGCAATAGACACCGACAGCCGATAGACGCCGTTGAGTTCCGTATGGCTGACCTCAATCCTTGCATCCTTAAGCGGGATGGCCTTGCGACGGGCATACCAGTGCAAAGTCAGGCCTGTGCAGGCAGCCAGTGAAGCGTCGAGAATCTCGTGCGGATCGGGGCCGCCCAGATCTCCGCCGCGTTCCAGATCGAGGTCGGCGGCGAACAGATGGCGTCCGAAGTCGATAACCTGTTTCAGCGCGCCGCTCTGGGCGCGGTAGGACAGAATGACCATCGGCGAGACTCCAATCCTTCGATGAATGCTCCTGGCGCGGCGGGTTAGACGCCCGCAGCTATTAGCCACGCAACGCGTTAAGGCTCTCTCGCCGCGCTGCATGGCGCCCGCGTTCGGTGATAAAGCCGCTGATGAGGCGCGCCGGCGTGACGTCGAAGGCGGGGTTGGAGGCCGCGCTTCCGGTTGGCGCCGTCTCGATCTCAGCCAAGGCGCCATTGGCGAGACGCCCCCACATATGGGTGACTTCCCGCGGCGATCGCGACTCGATCGGAATCTCGTCGAGACCGCTCTCCAAGCTGAAATCGAAGGTCGAGAGAGGCGCGGCGACCCAGAACGGAACACCGGTATCGTGTGCGGCAAGCGCCTTGAGATAGGTGCCGATCTTGTTAGCGACGTCGCCGCGCGCGGTGATCCGATCCGCTCCCACTAAACAGAGGTCGACGTCCCCGCGTTGCATGAGATGGCCCCCGGCATTATCGGAGATCAGAGTGAACGGGACGCCCTGATGCCTCAATTCGAAAGCTGTTAAGGCCGCGCCCTGGTTGCGCGGCCGCGTCTCGTCGACCCAGACATGCAGATCGACGCCGCGCTCCTGGGCGACATAGACAGGGGCCAGAGCTGTTCCCCAGTCCACCGTCGCCAGCCATCCGGCGTTGCAGTGGGTCAAGACGTGGATCCGCTCGCCCTTCTTCGACGTCGCGATTTTGGCGATGATCTCAGCCCCGTTCTCGCCAATCGCGCGACAGGCGGCGACGTCTTCATCAGCCATGCGCACCGCCATGGCCCAGGCCGCCGCCTCGCGGGCAGGACTCGCCAAGGGAACAAGGTCGGCCATCGTTCGCTGCACGGCCCAGGCCAGATTCACCGCCGTGGGACGTGAAGCGACCAGGGCGGCGCTGGCGGCGAGGAGGTTCGAGTCGGTGGGATCCGCGCTCATTGCCAGGGCAAGACCAAAGGCCGCGGTCACGCCGATCAAAGGCGCGCCTCGCACCTGCATAGTCCCGATCGCCATCACGGCGTCGTCGAGGGTCGTCAGCCGGACGGTTCGGACCTCGTGTGGCAGGCGCGTTTGGTCAAGGATCTCCACCGCGCCGTCCGCCGCGGGCCAGATCGTGCGGGTCGGCTGCCCCTCGATCAACACGGCCGGTCAGACAGCCTCGTTCAGGGGCAGGCCGTCGCGCAGGGCGCGCTTGAGAAACTTTCCGCTGGCGTTTCGCGGCAGAGGCTCGTCGCGTAGCCAGATGTAACGCGGAATCTTGTGCTTAGCGATCAGGTCAGCACAGTGAGTCCTAAGGGCGATTCCGTCGGCCAACTGGCCCTCCCGTAGCACCACTGCGGCGCCGACCTCCTCGCCCAGACGCTCGTCGGGCACGCCAAACACGCAGACCTCAGCCACGGCGGCGTGGCGATAGAGGGCCGCCTCCACCTCCGCGCAATAAACATTCTCGCCGCCGCGAAGGACCATGTCTTTCTTGCGATCAACGATGAAGATAAAGCCGTCCTCGTCCACGCGGGCGATGTCGCCGGTATGAAGCCAGCCGTCCGTGATCGTCTCGGCGGTCGCTTCGGGGCGATTGAGATAGCCCTTGATCACCTGCGCGCCGCGCACCCAAAGCTCACCCGCTTCGCCCGGAGCCGCAGTCTCGCCATCATCGGTGACGCACTTGACCTCGAAGTCTGGCATCGCGGGTCCGGCGCTCGCCGGCTTGTCGACGAAGAAATCCGCCGCGACGGCCGTAATGATCCCGCAGGTTTCAGTCATGCCATAGCCGGTATTTGGCCGAGCTGTGGCCACGGACTCATCAATCTTCTGCACCAGGTCCGGCGGGAGCTGAGCGCCGCCGCCGCCGAGTGTTATCAGGCTCGACAGATCGTGTTTGGCGAAGTCTGGGTGGGTGATGAGCTCCCGCGACATGACAGGCACACCGCTCATCGAAGTCACACGTTCGCGCTCGATCAAGGTCAGGGCGGTCTTCGCGTCCCACCGGTACATCAGGACCAGTTTTCCCCCTGCGGCCGTGACAGCATAGGCGCCGCAATTGTTGGCCGTCACATGGAACAGCGGCGTTGTGAGGAGACCGACGGGGATGGGGATCGGCGCGTTCGGATCGGGCGCGACGCCTGTCGCGCGCGCCGTCGCGAGGGCTTGTACCTGCCCGGAAAAGCTCATGCTCATCAGGTTGGAGACGCAGCCGCGATGGGTCAGCTGTGCGCCCTTGGGGAATCCGGTCGTCCCAGAAGTATAGAAGATACAGGCATCATCGTCGGGGTCGATCTCGACCCCGGGGATGGCTCCCGGGGTCTCAAGCACGTCTTTGAAGTCTAGGACATGGTCGGGCCGCTGGGTGACGCGTGTCGCGACCAGCCGCGGGCCGCCCCCTCTGGCGAATGCCGGGCGCTCGAGGAAACGGACCAGTCGTTCGCCGTCGCAGAAGATGATCTTCGGGTCCGAGTCCTTGAGCACATAGTCGAGCTCTTCACCGACCCACCACGCGTTGTAGCCGACAACGGCGACGCCAAGGCACAGGCAGGCCCAGTATATCATGAGCCACTCGGGGTAGTTACGCATGGCGATGGCGATACGGTCACCGCGCCCGACACCTTGCGCGGTCAACCAGGCGGCGATGGACGCCACGTCGGCGTGCGCCTGACCGTAGGTGATCCGTTCGTCTTCGTAGATAAGATACTCCCGGTCCGCGAAGGCGGCGGTGGAGAGCCAAAGCGCGCGTACGTCGGGGGGCGCATGGCGGTAGGCGAGGATGTCCTGCCCCCTCACCCTGATACGGCTGATCTCGAAAGGGGCGCCAGGTCCCGTCAGCTCCGCCCAGGCCGCCTTAAGCTCCTTATAGTGCATCCGCCGCGCTCCGCTTCTGCAGGTTTCAGATGTCCAGACGGTAGACGCGTCGCGCCGTCCCGCTGAAGAGACAAGCCTTCTCCTCAGCCGTCGCCCCAGAGGCAAGACGTTTCAGAGCGTTCCAGAGCACGTCATAGCTGCAGGACCCCAGGTCGACCGGGAAATTGCTCTCGAACATACAGCGCTCCGGGCCGAACGCCTCGATACAGGTCTCCACATAGGGACGCCACTGGGTCGCCAAAATCTCAGACGAAGCTGCGGGGTTGCTCATGAAGGAAGGGAAGCCGCAAAAAGGCATGGCCAGACCGCCCAGCTTGACGTTCACTTTAGGCAGGTCCGACAGGGCGTGGATCGCCTCGCGCCATGCCGCGAAGCGCGCATCGCGCCTTCCCGCATAGGCTCCGATTCCCAGTGGCGTTCCGACGTGGTCGAGGATGATCGTCGTCTCCGGGAAGGCGCGGGCCAGATCAAGAAGCTCTGGCAATTGCGGCTCCAGAAGCCAGGCGTCGAAGGACAGCTCAAGCGGCGCCAGTTGGGCGAACCCCTCACGAAAATCTGGATCGAGGTATAGTCCCCCGGGGCGTCGGGCGAGGGGTCCGAGTACTGTCGGGTCCGGATCGTGCGAAGCGCTGTGGCGGATACCCTTGAATCGCTGGGGTGCTGCGGCCAGGTGCGCCTCAAGAACCTCCCGAACCCGGGCGCCCAGGGTCAGGTCGGCGTGGCCGACGATTCCAGCGCAGGCGCGGACCGCTCCGTAGAGCCCAGACGCGCTCATGGCCGCGACACCGTTGACGAATTCGGTTTCTCCGACCGGCTTGAACTCCGGTGGGCCACCGGCCCGGTACATGGCGCCGCACTCGATAAAGACCGTGCCGATGACGTGATGCCCGCGTCCAAGATCGGCGAGCAGCTCATCCAAGAGGTAACGGGGTGAGAGGCGGAGCAGCGCGTCGAAGCCGTGAGCGGTGGGCGTCGGGACGGGAGCTGAACGCCGATCCCAGAGGTGGTGATGCGGATCGATGATCTCGATTTCAGGGCTGAGAACCGGCTCCTGCTCGCTCGCACGTCCAGTCATCTGTCCTCCAAAGTCCCTGACTCGCGCCTCTGACGGACGCCTCATCTCGCTCATGCCCGCGCACCTGCGCCCACGCAAGCCTGCCGCCGGGTCCGCTGCGCCTCTCTTCTCGCCTTGCGTCGCAACGACGCATCGGCGAAGGGATTGCGGCGTGCGCCTCGTCCTGACCCTTGTTTGCCGCGACTTCGACAGCCTGCAGCGTGCTCTGCCGGAGGGACTCGAGGCGATTGCCGCGGCTGGCGCTCCGGTTTCGGACATGAGGCAGCTTGGCGCAGGCGCCATGGATCTGTTCACGGAGGGCGCGGAGCCCACGCGGTTGGCCGCCGCCGCGCGGCGCGTTCTTGGGCGGCAGCCGGTCGACGTCTGCGTCCAGCCCGCCGAGGACCGCTTCAAACGCCTGCTCGTCGCCGACATGGATTCCACGATCATCAACTGCGAATGCCTGGATGAGCTAGCGGACCTTGCCGGCCAGGGTGCGGCTGTCGCCGCGGTGACGGCCCGCGCCATGTCCGGGGAGCTGGACTTTGAGGCGGCCCTCACCGAGAGGGTGCGACGCTTGGCCGGCGCCTCGTCCGATCTCCTCGACCGGGTCTGGCGCGAGCGTGTCGCACTCAGCGCCGGCGCACGGACCCTGGTTCAGACCATGGCGGCGGGAGGCGCCACCTGCGTGCTCGTCTCTGGCGGGTTCACCTTCTTCACGAGTCGGGTCCGTGAGGCGGCCGGCTTTGCAGATCACCGCGCCAATCGTCTTATCCTAGAGGATGGGCGGCTTACGGGGGAGGTCGCCCGCCCAATCCTGGGCCGCGAAGCCAAGTTAGAGGTCCTGAATGAAGAGTCGCGCCGCCTTGGCTTGCCGCTGGAGGCGACCCTGGCCGTGGGCGATGGGGCAAACGACTTGGCTATGATCGCTGCGGCCGGCCTGGGCGTCGCCTATCGCGCCAAGCCGATCGTCGCTGAAGCCGCGGACGCCCGGATCGATCACACGGACCTGACCGCCTTGCTCTATTTTCAGGGGATCGAGCAGTCACAGTTCGTGGTCGACGAACCATGACCGGGCGCCTTGACCTGCCGCGAGCGCCGCGGGCCTGCGTCTTCGATATGGATGGCGTGCTGACCGATACCGAGAGGCTGATGCTGGCGGCCATGGAGGAAGCCGCCCGGCGGGTCGGACGCGACATGCCATTCGCTGTCTTCCAGAGCATGGTTGGCGCGCCGCGAGAACACAATCATCTGGTTCTGATCGAACATTTCGGGCCGGACTTCGACGTCGACGCCTGGGTCGCGGAGGTCGATGCTCGGGTCCAGCCGCAACTGCGCGGCGCGGCGCCGCTCAAGCCCGGTGTGCGCGACTTCATCGACTTCCTCAAAGCGCGCGGACTGCCGCTCGCCATCGCAACCTCCGCTGGAGAGGGCGCCGTACATCGTCAGTTGAGCGCGACCGGGCTCTTGCCGGCGTTCAGCGCGGTCGTCGTGCGAGGCGATTATGAACGGGGCAAGCCCAACCCGGACCCCTTTCTCCTCGCGGCGGAGCGGCTTGGGGTGGCGCCCCAGGACTGTCTGGCGCTGGAAGATTCGTATAACGGCGTGCGCGCCGCGGCGGCGGCCGGCATGATGACCATCATGATCCCGGACCTTCTGGTCCCGACGCCGGAGATCGCCGCATTGGCCCTCGCCGTGGTCGATGGGCTACCCCGGCTTCAGGCTTTGCTGGAGCCCTTGGCGCCGCCTTAAATCAGGGATTGTGGGTCTCAATCGATTTTTGGGGGGGCGAGCGGGTCCACACTTGGCTTCTGCATAGCGGCCCCACCAGGCAACCGGTGAGTTTCAGGCGGTCGGGGCCTTCGGTTTCAAGCCGGGCGCGATAGGTCTTGCCGCTGCGGGGGCTGTAGACCCAGCCCTTCCACCTATTGTCCTGCTGGCGCTCCAGCCAGAGGATCTGTTTGCGCGGCGCGTCCGGCGTCGGGGCGAGGGCGAGGTTGACACTCGGCGGTGGGTCCGCCGCATCCTTGGGGAAGCCGCAGATCGCCGCCGCGCAGGCGACGATGCGCACCTCGCTCGCGCCGTCGGCCGTCATCCACACGCCGACAGGGTCTCCACCCGCGAGAGGGGCGAGCCCGAACAATGCAAGGCTGGAGGCGGCGGCAAGGCCAAGCGTCATTTAGGGTCTCCTGAACGCGATTGTCGCCCGAGTCCTCTCCAGGCTCTGAGCCATCAGGGAGATTTCGCCGCGAACAAGTGACCCGGCCCGCCCCCTCTCGCCGCCATATGGGGCTTTTACGGGGCGGCCAACACCTACAGATCGATGAAACTGGCCTAGCCCGGAGGATGGAGCACGATTTGCGTCACGTTCCGCTAGTCGCTTTGCGGTCGGCCAGGCGTCGGGATTGGCCGGAACGACGCCCTCGGGCGCGGTCTTGGGACTGAGTTCATAGTACGGGGACGAGATCGACCGGACGGGCGCGATCGTCCGATGGCTCGTCCAGAAGACGAGGTTGGCCATCGGCTGCGCGCACCGATGGTTTGGAGGCTTATCGGCTGTAATCGCGTTGAGCTTGGCCGGATCCAACACATAGCCCTCGAACGGGGCGTTGGTTTCCTGGGACGGTGTGAAGGCAAGACCGGCTTGGAACCGAATCTCATGGGAGGCGAGAGGCAGCCCTGCAGCGCTTGGGATAGGGCGGCGGTGGACCGGGTATCGACGTCAGGTGCGGTTCAGGGTCTCCGACGTGGCGATGCGCGAAATCTGCGCCGGGCGCCGTCCGTTAGTCGGACAGAGAGATCGCCAAGGCTGTAGCGCCCAGAACCCATCCAAAGAATGACGCGATCGCAAACGCCCCAAACCCCAAAGGGACGGGAAGTAGGCCATGCCTGGGTTCAACCTGGCGCTGCTACGGCGTCTCGACCGTGAGGCCGGCGCGGATCAGCGAAGGACGCCGATGTGGGGAATTCCGAGCCTGTGTGTGTTCTGGGACAATGAGCTCGAATGAAAAAGTTTTCATTGGCTTCGCAATCGCAAAATCGCGAGAGAGGCCGTCGACCGGCCGGACGTCTTGTCCTCTTGCCGGGCCCTTCATCGAGACGCCGGTGCAGATCTAGTCCGCCATGCTCGCCCTGATCCGTATCGCGCTCACGCGTCCCCTGACGTTTATCGTCATGGCCATTCTGATCGGGCTCGTGGGCCCGCTGGCGGCGATGCGCACGCCTGTGGACATCCTGCCGAACATCAATATCCCGGTGGTCGCCGTGGTCTGGCAGTACCAGGGACTGACCGCGCCCGACATGGCCGGGCGCATCGTCTACTACTTCGAACGCACTATGACCTCGACGGTCAATAATATCGACCACATCGAGAGCAATTCCGTGACCGGAGTCGGGGTGGTCAAGGTGTTCTTTCAGCCGGGAACCGATATCCGAACGGCGACCGCTCAGGTCACCTCTATCGCCCAGACAGTGCTCAAGCAGATGCCGCCGGGGATCACGCCGCCCGAGATCCTGAATTATAGTGCGTCGACTGTGCCAATCATTCAGCTTGCCTTCTCCAGTCCCTCTCTGGGCGAGCAGGATATCTACGACCTGGCGCAGAATTTTGTGCGCCCCGCCTTGACCACGGTGCCGGGTCTGGCGACCCCCTCTCCCTATGGGGGCAAGATCCCCCAGGTTCAGATCGATCTTGATCCTAATGCGCTGCAGTCCAAAGGCCTTTCGGCTCAGGATGTAGAGAATGCAATCTCGGCTCAGAACCTGATTATCCCCGCCGGGACGGAAAAGATTGGCCAATTCGAATATGACATTCGCCTGAACGACAGCCCTGAGACGGTGGATGAACTTAATGACCTGCCCATAAAGACCATCAACGGTGCAACGATCTATATTCGAGACGTTGCCCACGTCCGTTTCGGTTATCCGCCGCAGACCAATGTGGTGCGTGTGGATGGCCGGCGTTCGGTGCTGATGACGGTGCTGAAGGCTGGCGACATCTCCACGCTCAACATTGTGCAGGGCGTGAAAGACAAGTTGCCCCTTCTCAAGCAGACCCTTCCTCCATCCCTCAAGATTCTGCTCTTGGGTGACCAGTCAGTCTTCGTTAAGGCCGCGGTTTCAGGCGTGATTCGCGAGGGCGTGATCGCCGCGACTCTGACCTGCCTGATGATCCTTCTGTTCCTCGGCTCATGGCGATCGTCGGTCATCATCGCCATCTCGATCCCTCTGGCGATCCTATTTTCTGTCACCGCACTCTCAGCGCTGGGTCAGACGCTGAACGTGATGACTCTGGGCGGCCTCTCGCTTGCTGTGGGCATCCTGGTGGACGACGCCACGGTGACCATAGAGAACATCAATTACCATCTGGAGCAGGGTAAGCCGATCCGGCAGGCGATCATGGACGGCTCGCGCCAGATCGTGGTCCCGGCCTTTGTAAGCCTGACCTGTATCTGCATCGTCTTTGTGCCGATGTTCTTCTTGCCGGGCGTGTCGGGTTTTCTGTTCGTGCCTTTGGCCGAAGCCGTGGTCTTCGCCATGATCGGCTCCTTCATCCTGTCGCGGACCCTGGTGCCCACCCTGGCGAGCTATCTGTTGACCGGTCATGGCGGTGAGCATGAGCGCGAGGTCCTCACCGAGCATCGCTCAGAGCCGGAGGTGCGCGAGCCCCGCAATCCCCTCGTTCGCTTTCAGCGCGGCTTCGAGGCTCGATTTGAGTGGATCCGCGAGCGCTATCGCGGGCTCCTCAGCATGGCCCTGGAGAACCGTCGCCCGTTCATCATCGGCTTCATGGCCGTCGTTCTTTCGTCCTTCCTGCTAACCCCGTTCCTGGGCCAAAATTTCTTTCCGAGCGTAGATGCCGGGCAGATATACATGCACGTCCGACTGCCCACCGGCACTCGGATCGAGCAATCCGCCGCACAGTTCGACCATATCGAGCAAGTTGTGCGGGATACGATCCCGCCGGACCAACTGGGCGACATCGTGGATAACATCGGGCTGCCTTTCAGCGGCCTAAACGACGCCTACAGCAGTTCCGGAACCGTCGGACCCGAGGATGGCGATATCCTTATCAGCCTGAAGGAGGGGCACAAGCCAACCGCCGGCTTCGTCAAGACCCTTCGCGAACGTCTGCCGGGCGCCTTTCCCGGGGCTGTGTTCTCATTCCTGCCGGCCGACATCATCAGCCAAATCCTCAATTTCGGGGCCCCGGCGCCGATCGACGTCCAGATCACGGGTCCAAACCGCGAAGCGAACCTCGGATATATCAACCGCATCATGGAGCAGATGCGACATGTGAACGGCATCGCGGATGTGCGCCTCGCCCAGGCCACAAACTATCCGGAGTTGCGGGTCAACGTGAATCGCAGTCAGGCGGATCAACTTGGCGTCGATGAACGCGACGTGACCAATTCGCTATCAACAGAGCTCGCCGGGAGCGGACAAGTGGCCCCAGCCTACTGGCTGAACCAAAAGAATGGCGTCTCCTATGAAATCGTCGCTCAGACCCCTCAGTATAGGGTGGATTCACTGTCTGATTTGGCAAATGTGCCGGTGACTTCCTCTCGCGGCGCCGATCAGATCCTGGGCGCGGTCACGAATGTCGAGAGAGACACCACAGACGCCGTGATCACCCACTATTCGATCGCACCGGCCTTCGATATCTACGCGACGCCCCAGGATCGCGACCTCGGCGGGGTGTCACGCGATATCAATAAGATCCTGAGGGACAATGTTAAAAGCCTCCCTAAGGGGGCTGTGATCCACATCCGTGGGCAGGTTGACACCATGAACCAAGCCTATGCCGGCCTGATCTTCGGCCTCGTGGGCGCCGTGGTGTTGATCTACCTGATTATCGTCGTCAATTTTCAGTCCTGGCTCGATCCCTTCGTCATTATCACCGCATTGCCGGCGGCCCTCGCAGGGATCGTCTGGATGCTATTCGCCACTGGGACGACCCTCTCCGTGCCCGCACTTACCGGGGCCATCATGTGCATGGGTGTGGCAACCGCCAACTCGATCCTTGTGGTCAGTTTCTGTCGCGAGCAGCTTGAAATTACTGGCGACGCCGTCGAGGCGGCGCTGGCGGCCGGCTATACTCGCTTTCGGCCCGTGCTCATGACCGCGCTGGCAATGATCATCGGCATGTTCCCGATGGCCCTCGCCCTTGGCGAAGGCGGAGAGCAGAACGCGCCTCTAGGGCGCGCGGTGATCGGTGGCCTTGTCTTCGCGACGATCGCGACTCTGATGTTTGTGCCTGTGGTTTTCAGCCTTGTCCACGGCGACCCCAAGGCCAAGACAACGCCTGATCTCGCGCCCGGTTCCGACCCCTTCATTCCGCCAGAGCCCGTCCATGCCCACTGACCATGCTCACGCGCCGCTACCGCCCGCGCCCCGACCTAATCCCGGCACTCTTAGGACCGCCGCCATCGTCGCTGGCGCCTTGGCCGTGGTCATCGTCGTCCTGGGCATCATCAGTCGGCTGAGTCAAAGCCATCAGACCAAGGTATGGACGAGCACCGAGGCGATCCCTGTGGTCAGCCTGGTATCTCCCGAGCCGGAGACGACAACTCAGGACCTCGTCCTACCCGGTACGCTCGATGCCTTTTACAACGCGCCCATCTTCGCCCGCGTGCCGGGCTATCTGAAGATCTGGTATCATGACATCGGCGCAAAGGTGAAAAAGAACGAGCTTCTCGCGATCATCGATACTCCGGATCTCGACCAGCAACTCGTCCAGGCCAAGGCGGATCTGAAAACGATAGAGGCCAAGCGAGCGCTTGCGGAAATCACCGCCAGGCGCTGGACGGGCCTTCTCAAGCAGGACGCCGTGTCGGCGCAGGAAACCGATGAGAAGGTCGGTGACCTTGCCGCCAAGACGGCCGAAGTCAATGCGGCTGAGGCTCACCTTGGTGACCTTGAGGCGCTCAAGGCCTTCTCCCGCATTGTCGCGCCGTTCGATGGCGTCATTACCGCCCGCAAGACCGACATTGGCTATCTGATCAACGCCGGCGCTTCGGCCAATCCCACGGCTGAGCTCTTCGATGTGAGCGAAGTCGACAAACTGCGGCTCTATGTCAGCGTGCCCCAGGTCTATGGCGCCCGCGTGGTTCCGGGGGTCAAGGCGACCCTCACAGTGCCGGAATATCCTGGGCGTTCATTCCCGGCGACAATCACCACGACATCCAATGCCGTCAGCCAGCATTCGGGCACCGTCCTGGTGGAGTTGATCGTTAATAATTTGGATGGGGCCCTCAAGGCAGGGGATTATGCTCAGACGACCTTCGAACTGCCCGGAGACGACACCACCGGAGGACATGCAGTTCGTCTGCCTTCCAGTACCCTTATCTTCCGTAACAAAGCTGCGGAAGTGGCGGTTCTGGGAGCCCAGGACAGGGTGGTGCTCAAGCCGGTAACCGTGAGTCACGATCTTGGAAACTCAATCGAGATCTCAGCGGGCCTGTCGCCGACGGATAAGGTGATCAATAATCCGCCGGACTCCATCACCGACGGCGAGTTGGTTCGCCTCGCGCCGGCTCCGACCGCCGGAGGGGCGCATGGGGCGGGCTGAACCTCGGCCGATGCGTTGGCGACATTTGGCGGGGTTTGCAGCCCTCGCTTTCACTGCGGCGGGTTGCAATCTGGCGCCCAGCTATCAGCCGCCGAAGCTGACGGTTCCTGGTCATTATAAGGAAGTCGGGGCCTGGACCCCGGCGACGCCGGCCGACGCCGCGCCCCGTGGCGACTGGTGGACTATTTTCCAGGATCCAACCCTTGACGAACTGGAGCGTCAGGTCGATCTCGCCAACCCTACCCTCGCTGCAGCGGTCGCCAGCTATGACGCCTCGCGCGCGTACGCGGCGGAGGCGGCCTCGTTCCTTTACCCGTCCGTCGGCGCCGTCGGGACTTCCAGTTTCAACCGGCAGTCGGTGCGGCGCCCCGAGCGCGGCAGCGAGAGCACGCCGAACGAATTCGGCAACAATCTTCTTGGGTTGGCGGCATTCTACGAGATTGATTTTTGGGGCCAGATCCGCAACGAGGTCGCCTCCGGAAAAGCTCGGGCTCAGGCCAGTGCGGCGGACTTGGCCACCGCTCGGCTGGGCCTCCAGTCGGAACTCGCAGATGACTACATCGCTCTCCGCGGGCTCGACGCTCAGGCCAATCTGCTTGATGAGACCGTGTCGGCCTACCAGAGAGCTTTGGACCTGACCTCCGCGAGACACGCCGGCGGAGCCTCGTCCGGTCTGGACGTCGATCGCGCCATGACCCAATTGCAAAGCGCCAAGGCCCAGGTCTCGGATGTCGCCGCGCAGCGCGCGCTCTACGAGCACGCCATCGCCAGCTTGGTGGGCCGAGCGGCTCCGAACTTCTCGCTGCCTCCGGCGCTTATGCGGACGCCGATCCCTTCGATTCCGGCTGGCTTGCCCGCGGTGCTTCTCCAACGACGGCCGGACATCGCCGCTGACGAGCGGCGCGCCTACGCCGCCAATCGGGCCATCGGCGTAGCCAAGGCTGCGTTCTTTCCGAACATCACCCTTATGCCAGGCGGGGGCTTCCAGAACACTGGCGAGCTCTCCTTGTTCCAGGTCCCTAACACCTATTGGACTATCGGGCCGCAGCTCGCTCTCGGCCTGTTCCAGGGCGGTCTTCGCCATGCCCAATTGGCGGCGGCCGAAGCGCAGTTCCGTCTCGCAAGCGCAACCTACCGCGCAGACGTCCTTAAGGCGTTCCAACAGGTCGAGGACCAGATGGCCCTCTCGAATCACTACGCGCAGGAGGCCATCAACGAAGCTAAGGCCGTGCAAGCCGCCCAAGAGACGGCCGACCTGGCGCTGATTCGTTATCGCGAGGGAGCGACGAACTATCTGGAAGTTGTGGTTGCGCAGACGGCGGAACTTCAGGCCGAGCAATCCGCCCTAGCGCTAGAAACCTCGCGCCAACAGGCCAGCGTCAATCTCGTTGTGGCGCTCGGCGGCGGCTGGGATCGGAGGGATCTGCCGACCATGGATGGGGCGTCTCATCTGCACGATCCTAAAACCGCGCGGCTCGGCGCTAAGGCGCCTTAGCCCGCTTGCTCTCACGGCATGGCGTCAGGGCGAGATAGTGAGCCGGACAATGGCGCCCGGCGCCGCGTCGTCGAACTCGAGGACGAACCCGTGAAGGTAGGCGACGGCGGCCACCAGGCTGAGCCCCAAGCCGTGCCCAGCAATCTGCGCGTGCCGCTGGCCGCGATAGAACCGCTTGGTCACGAAAGCTCTTTCGGCCTCCGGAATCCCGGGGCCACTATCAATGACCTCGAGGATGGCTTTACCCTGGCGCTTGACCAGCCTTAGCCTGACTTTGCCGCCCTCGCTGGTAAACTTCAGCGCATTGTCCAGAAGATTCGAGATGGCTTCGAAGAGCAATTCCCCGTCCGCCTCGATGCGCGTCTCCTCCTTGCACTCGACCTCCAGCGTGAGACCGCGTTCTAGAGCCAGCGGTCGGTAGAGCTCCGCCGCCTGATCGAGAATCTCGCCCAGAGCGATGGTCTTGCGACTAAGGCTCCGCCCTCCGGCCTCCAGGGCGGCGATGCGCAGGAGGGCATGAAAGCGCGCCAGGACGCCATCAGCTTCAGTTACGCAGCGGTCTAGCAAATCGCGGCGCGGGTCTTCAGCGGGGAGGCTCTGGGCGGCGTGATCCAGCGACGTTCGGAGCCTCGTCAGAGGCGAGCGAAGCTCATGCGCAACGCCTTCGCCGACTGTCCGCGCCTGACCCATCAACTGTTCGGCCTCATCCATCATCCGGTTTACGATCCGCGCCAGTTCGTCGAGCTCATCGCGAGCGTCGCGGACCGGCAGCCGCGTGGTGAAATCGCCCTGAGTGATACGAGCGCTCGCTGCCTGCATGGCCTGGATCCGAGCCAAGGGGCGAAGGCTCAATCCGACGGCCGAAGCCAGCCCCAGCACAACGATGACCGCGCCGCTGAGGAGCAAGGCCCCCAGGACGATACGCCTCAACTCCAGGATAGGCCGGATGTCCCGTTCGACGATCAGCGTTTCGCCCCATGGCGTTCGTAGAGCCATGCCCCGGGCGGGGCCATCGCGCCCTCTGGGCACGTCACGGACGACACCGTCGACCGGGATGTCCTGCGGGGTGAGTGAGGCGTCTCCAGCAACCCGCTCGCCGGTCTGGGCGTAGAGGGCGAACCGGGTCAGTGGATCCCTGGCTGACGCGCGTGCGAAGGCGCTTAAAATCGCCTCCGGCCCGGCCCTCTCGAGAATTGCGGCCTCTTCGTGGACCGCGCCGTCCGCTCGAGCGGTAAGAAAAGTCGCCGTCTGTACATAGACAAGGCTGAGGAGAAGGGCGATCCCTACAGCGTAGGTGACGCCAAATAGGGCCGAGAGGCGAAAGGGCGTCGTTCGCCAGAGGCGGTCCGAAAGCCCAGAAAAGGGCGCTTCAGTCCGCACGCAGGCAATATCCGCTTCCGCGCACTGTATGGATCAGGGGTGAAGCGCCCGGCGCATCGAGCTTCTGTCTTAGGCCGCGGACATGGACATCGATCAGATTGGTTCCGGGATCAAAGCTGTAACCCCAGACTTCCTGAAAGATCATGGTCCGGGTGAGAATCTGTTCGGGATTGCGCAGGAACAACTCGAGCAGCCGGACCTCCTTGGGGAACAGCCGCAGTTCTCGCTCGCCGCGCCGTGCGGTGTGCGAGACCAGATCAAGTTCGAGGTCCGCATATTTAAGGGTCAAGCGATCGGCCTCGGAGCGCGACCGCCGGATCATCACCTCCACGCGCGCCGCCATCTCAGAGAGGGCGAACGGCTTGGTCAGGTAGTCGTCTCCCCCGGCCCTCAGTCCTCGGACCCGTTCATCGACATCATCCAGCGCGCTGATCATCAGGATCGGCGTCTTCACGCCGCGGGACCTGAGGGTGGAGGCGATGGAAAGGCCATCGAGGTCGGGCAGCATGCGATCGAGGGTTATGGCGTCGAAACCCCCACCAGCAGCGAGGCGCAGCCCCTCTGCCCCTGACGCTGTCAGGGTGACCGAAAAGCCATGAGATTCAAGTTCACGCGCGACTTCACCCGCCGTGGCCTCATCGTCCTCTATGGTCAAGATGTGCGGCACGTTTGGCGCCCCTCGCGGCCGGACGGCGACGCCCGTTGGAGCGATTAAATCGCGAAACATATTGCCCGCCAATCCCGCGAAGCCTCTGGCCTCAGCCGTAACGGGCCTCAAGCACTCTCAGAGAAAGGTCCAGGAAATCCCGTCGCTCCACCTCGAAAATAGTCCGGTTGAGGACCAACTTCCGCTCAGCCCCGTCATGTAACATGGCGCGCACCGCTCCGGTCCAGTCCACTCCGATAAGCAGATGCGGCGCACTCTCGGGATCCCCGGTCACGCTCAAACGGTAGGTCGCTTCGCTCGTCGGCTGATGTCCGAGCAGGATCAGATGCAGGTGCAGGTTTTGTTCTGCGACCGCATCATTCACCTCGGCTACTGCGCTGGAGAGGCGGCTGAACAGCCTTGGAAGCTCGGCAATCACCGCCTCACGAGCCTTGCGTCGCTCCCTCTCCGCCACCGGCTCACGCTCGCGCGCGGCTTCCCGTCGCGCCTCCGCCTCAACAATCCGCGCCAATCGCGCGCTCATGGCCGAGTCCAGGCTCATGTCAGTCAAGAAACGCCTCCATCGCGAGAAGCCCGAGTGGTCTGTCAGGCTGTTAGGTAGCGCGCTTTGCCTCCGCGTGACTTGAAAAATACGTGACCGAAATGTTGCGGGTTGCCGCCAGCCCCAAGCTCGCGGACTGACGCCAAGCCAGAGAGGAACGCGACGCGCTTGGCGCCATGCCTGCGACATGCTCCGTTCATATGGGCGACTCGGCTGGTCCTGGCGACCGGCGTCCTTGGAGATCACGTGGTGGCATTTCGCATTGTTGAGGCGGCGTCCGTGGCGATAATGATAGCTGCGATGGCGTCTCAGCCGACACTCGGCCAGACCTCGAAGCCGACGGTCCTCTTGCCTGCCGAGGCATCAGACTGGCCTCAGGCCGCCAGTGACCTCAAACCTGATCCCGACGTTCGGTTCGGTGTCCTCGCCAACGGGATGCGCTTTGCGATCATGCGCAATGACACTCCGGCGGGAGAGACCTCGATGCGATTGCGTATCGGATCCGGTTCGCTTGAGGAGAGCGACGCCGAGCGGGGCCTGGCGCACGTTCTCGAGCACATGGCGTTTCGCGGTTCAAAGCAGGTGCCCGCCGGAAACATGATCCGAATTCTGGAACGTGATGGCCTCGCCTTCGGTCCGGACACCAATGCGGAGACTGAGTGGACCCAGACGGTCTATCAACTCGATATCCCGCACACCTCGCCGGACGTCCTGGCCACCGGCCTCATGCTGATGCGTGAGACCGCTGGCAATCTGCTGCTTGATCCCAAGGCTTTGGACACCGAACGCGGGGTCGTCCTTTCCGAAGAACGTTTGCGGGACACGCCGAACTACCGGGCTCTCAAAGCGCAGATCAAGCTATTCCTGGATGGGCAACTCGCATCCCGGCGCTTTCCCATCGGTCAGACCGACATCATCGAACACGCGCCGGCCAGTCTGCTAAGGACGTTCTATGACGCCAATTACCGGCCGGACCGGGCCACCCTCGTGGTTGTGGGCGATATTGATCCCGAGGCGGTCGAGGCCCGGATCAAGGCCCTGTTCGGCGACTGGCGCGGTGTCGGCGCCGAGACCGCGGCGCCAAACCTCGGTTCACCGCCGCCGCGCGGGCTGACTGTGGCGCAGGCCATCGTGCCGGGCGCGTCGACCCAGACCATGATCGGATGGGCGCGTCCCTACGACGCCTCGCCGGACACTAAGACCAAGGAGATCCGCGAGACCGTCGAGAACCTCGGCCTTGCAGTGCTCAATCGTCGTCTATCGGTGCTGGCTCACAGCGCAAAGCCGCCGTTCCTTGGGGCGGACATAGGATCCCAGAATCTCTTCGACTCCGCGAAGGTGACCATTCTGGAGACGGTTTCATCCCCACACGACTGGCGTTCCGCTCTTTCGGCTGCCGACCAGGAAGTGCGCCGGATTCTCGCCTATGGCGTTTCTGAAGGCGAACTTGACCGTGAGATCGCAGACATGCGCAGCGCGTTGCAGACTGCTGCCGCCGGCGCCGCCACGCGGCCGTCTCCAGGCCTTGCCGACGAGATCGTCCGAACCGTGGACGACAATGAGGTTTTCACCTCGCCCGCGGAGGATCTCTCCATCTTCGATGCGGCGGTGAAGACTCTCACTCCGGAGGCTGTGAATATCGCTCTGCGGCGGCTTTTCACGGGTGCGGGGCCCTTGGTGGATGTGGCCTCTCCGGATCCGATTCCAGGGGGCGAGGCGACAATCGGGCAGGCCTTCGAGGCGGCGCAGACGGCGCCTCTCACCCCCCCGGTGACGCAGACCAAGGTCACCTGGCCCTATGTCGACTTCGGGACTCCGGGGGCCGTGGTGGAAAGGCGGAACATTGCCGATCTTGGCCTGACGGAGGTGAGGTTCGCTAACGGCGTTCGTCTGACGGTCAAGCCGACGGCCTTCCGCAAGGACCAGATTCTCGTGGCCGTGGACGTGGGCGAAGGGCGTGAGGGCTTTTCTCGGACAGCGACAAATCCCGCGTGGATGGCTGCGGCCTTCAT
The DNA here is from genome assembly GCA_021808285.1 of Pseudomonadota bacterium. Classification (GTDB taxonomy): domain Bacteria; phylum Pseudomonadota; class Alphaproteobacteria; order Caulobacterales; family Caulobacteraceae; genus Acaudatibacter. The sequence continues at coordinate 63,845 of JAKBBV010000002.1, forward strand.
GCCAGGCGGACTTGGCAAACTGACCTATGAGGACCTGCAAAGGGCCCTGGCAGGCAAGGTTTATGACCTCAGCTTCTCGGTCAAGGACCGCGCCTTCGCCTTCACAGGTTCGACCCGGCCGGCCGATCTCGACACCGAGCTGCAGCTTGCCGCCGCGTACATGACCGATCCCGCTTTCCGGACCCCCGCCTTCGAGCAGGCGCGCCAGGACTTGTTGAGTCAGTTGCCGCAGCTCGAGGCCACGCCAGATGGGGTCTTTGCGCGTTATTCCGGCAAACTTCTGACCGATGGAGATACGCGCTTCGCGTTTCCTGACGCGACACTGCTCAAGGCCGCCAAACCGGATGATCTCAAGGCTCTCCTCGCCGAGCCTCTGGCGCACGGGCGGGTGGAGATCACCTTGGTCGGAGATGTCACGGTGGATCAGGCGGTGACGGCGGTCAGCCGCACCTTGGGCGCCCTGCCGCGGCGGCGCCCGATGTCCCCCCCACGAGGCGCGGAGGAGGTGCGTTTTCCGGCTCCGAACGCAGCGCCGCTGGAGCTGCTCGACACCGGCCGACCGGACCAGGCTCTGGCGACGATCGCCTGGCCGATGACCGGATTCTTCACCGACATGAAGGCGTCGCGCGCTGAAATGCTGACCGGCGAGGTTCTGCAGAACCGACTGATCGACAAAATCCGGATCGCTGAGGGTAAGACCTATAGCCCTGAGACTGAAGTCGACCTCTCTCAGAGCTTTCCGACCTACGGCTTCGCCCTCGCCCAAGTGGAAGTGCCGCCGGCCGAGATCCCCGCCTTCTTCGCTTCGGCCAAGGCGATCGCTGCAGATATGGCTCAAAAAGGGGTGACGGCCGACGAGCTTGAGCGCGCCCGCAACCCTCGCATCGCGGGGATCAAGCGTTCTCAACTTACCAACGACTATTGGCTGATCGATCTCGAAGGGGCCCAAACTGACCCGCGCCGGCTCGACCTGATCCGCTCGACCATTCCTGATTATGAGGCGGTGACGACGTCTGATATCCAGAGGTCCGCGCGGGTCTGGCTTACCCCATCCCGAGCCTGGGAGCTTGAGATCCACGCTGCGGCCTCGCCTGCTGGTCCGGCCACGCCTTGAGCGTGCGCTGACGCTAACGGCCCGCGCCCCCTATCTGGAGTCGCCTGTGACATCACGCGTGATCGGTATGAACGCTTCACTCGAGCCCCTGCGTGAGGCGGCTGTCGCCGCGCTGAACGGGCTTGCCGATCCCATTACTGGGCAAGGTCTCGTGGCCAGCGGCCGCCTTGGCGGCCTCGATATCGCCCATGGCCGCATCACCTGCGTCATCGAGGTTTCGGCGGGCGAGGCGCCGCGTTTTGCGGAGGTCTGCGACGCGGCGGAGAAAGCTCTCGCGGACCTGCCTGGCGTTTCTCGCGCCCAGGTTGTCCTAACCGCGCCCGCCGACCGCTCTGCGCCCCCACGGCGCGCCGCCCAGATCTCGGGCGACCCAAAGGCCGAGTCCGGCGGTCTGCCGCCGGCGCGTCGGCTCCCCAGCGTCCGCCGGGCTCTAGCGGTGGCGAGCGGGAAGGGCGGGGTCGGCAAATCCACTGTGGCCGTCAATCTAGCCTGCGCCTTCGCGCGCCTGGGACTGAAGACCGGACTTCTAGATGCCGATATCTATGGTCCGTCCGCACCGCGCATGCTGGGCCTTTCCGAGTCGCCGGCCTTTGTCGACGGCAAGCTTGAGCCGCTTGAGGCCCACGGGATCGAGGCCATGTCCATCGGCTTGCTGGTGCCAGAGGATGCAGCCATGATCTGGCGTGGGCCCATGGCGTCCCAGGCCCTGCGCCAGATGCTTCAGGAGGTGCGCTGGGGCGGTTCGGAAGGCCTGGACATGCTGGTCATCGACATGCCGCCGGGCACTGGCGATATCCATCTGACCCTCGCCCAGACCCTTGCGGTGGATGGGGCGGTGATCGTCTCGACCCCGTCAGAGGTCGCGCTGGCGGATGCGCGCCGGGCCCATGCCATGTTCGCGAAGATGAGGCCCGCCGTTCCGGTCCTTGGGCTCGTCGAAAACATGGCCTTCTTTCCAGACCCGGCGACGGGGGCGCCGATTCCGATCTTCGGTCACGGCGCGGCGCGGGACGAGGCGGGGCGGCTCGGCGTCCCCTTCCTGGGGGAGATTCCTATCGATATGGCTCTGCGCGCGGGCGGCGACCAGGGCGCTCCACTCGCGGCCACAAGCCCGAGGAGCGACGCGGCCGAGCGTTTTGTGGCAATCGCCAAGGGTCTGATGGCGCGGACGTGATCTTGGTAGGGCTCAGCTGTGGATCGGCCAAAGGGCGATGACCGGGCGCATCGCCGCGCTCCAAGCGGGATCGCCGTAGAGGAAGGAGGCCGCATACTCGGCGCCCAGAAGGCCTGCGGCGCCGACGACGAAGACCGGGTGGAGACGCCCACGCCGGACAAGGTCCCAGGTCGCCATCGCGACGATCAGCATGACATTGCCGTAGAAATATTCCACGAAGCGGCCGAAAGTGTCGTGAGCGTCGGCGTTAAGGTCTCCCAGCGCTACCCGGACATTATACAGCAGGCGGGAGAATCCAGGGTCCGCGAGGGAGATGTTGGCCAACAACATCAGGCGCTTATGCAAGGCGGGCCGTGATCGGTAGGCGAGAGCCGCGCCCGTGAGGATCACAAGGCCCCCGAGGTCGACAAGGTTCACGGCCAGGAGACTGCCGGGATGCTTCGAGCTAGGCGCCAACTGAGCCGCATAGGTCAGGCCGGCGACGACGCCCATGATCACCATGACGCCGATCCAGCCGACAGCCAAGCGGCCAAGCTTCATGTGCAGGTCGACCCGATCGCGGTTCACGAGCACGATCTGGGCCGTGAGAATGAACATCCACGCCGTGAAGACCAGGGCGTGGAGGTGAATGACGATTGAGGCGGCCGGCCGTTGCGCGAGAAAGCTCGGAATGTCGGATGCGAACCCGGCTAATGAGCCGATCCAGAAAATCGCAAGCCAAAGCAGATAGATCTTTCGGTCGCTTTGGGGCTCCAAATCCCAGGCATCCGCCTGCGCCGTGATCGACGTCATCCTTGGTCCCCCAACCATGCCGCGCTCTCGAGTGGAAAGCTCGGTCACAGACAGTCCTCAACCTGTCAATCCTACTGGCTCCGATTCGGGGCCAGATTCGAGGATACCCCGACGAGGGACTCCGCCGCCGCAGCCCGCGACAGCGCGGAGTCGCGCGCCTCAAGCTCGGCGCGGATCAGGGCGTGTCTCTTGGCGTCTAGCCTGTAGCCGAAGAAGAGCAGTCCGCCGATGCCGACAAGAATGATCGGCGCGAATAGGTAGCACATCTCAAGGCCGAAGATGGCGTGAGGCGTATTGATAGCCCCTTCCTTGCCGTTGAAGCCGACCGCCTTGAGGATGGGGAAGACGATCACGACCGTGATCACAGTGCCGATCTTTGTCGTCGTGGTCACCAGGGAGAAGAACACGCTGGTCATATCCGCGCCCTTGGCGAGTCGCTCCTCATCGACCACATCGGCGACCATCGCGCGAATGAGGAGGAGGAAGGCGCTGGCGCAGAAGCCGACGCAAGTCATGCCGATCGCAGTGGGCAGCGTCTGGGCCAGATCATGGCCCGGCCAGACCCGGGGCAAGGCCATGAGAGCCGTCTGGCAAATGGCGTAGGCCACACAAGCGAGCTGAACGGTCCGGTGTTTGCCAAGCCTCTGCGCCACGCGACCCCAGAAGGGCGCCCCGACGAGGCCCGCACCTATATAGAAGATCAGCAGAAGGCCGACTTCGGTGGTCGTGAAGCCCTTTGCCTCATGGAAAAAATATACATAGAGCGGCGCGGTCGTGCCTGGTCCGAGCGTCAGGACAAGATCAGCCAGAACGACCCGGAGAAGTGACCCGTTCGACAAGGCGCGGATGAAGTCCATGGGCTTGAACCGCACATGCGCGGCGCGTGGCGTGGCGCTGCGGTCGGGCGTGAAAAGCATGCAGATCAGCGATGCCACCGGAATGGCGACGACAAAGATCATGGCCACGGCTGGCATGCTTCCGGCATTGCCAAGGACGATGGCGCCATGGGTGATCAAGGGCAGGAGGAGGAGGCCAACCGAGCCAAGAACGGCTAAGCCTTGGGTGATCCCATAAACCCGCGAGCGCCCGTCATAGGAGGGCGAAAGGGCTGCCGACCACGCAGCCAACACCAGGGTGATGATGGAGACGCCGGCATAGGCGGTGAGCAACCAGACGATCAGATAGCCCGCGCTTGGCGCCGCTGGGGGATCGAGCAGTTTCCAGCTCCCGTACATCGCGACCGGCGTACCGAGGATCAGCCAAGGACGATAGCGCCCGATCGGTGTCCGGGTCCGATCCATGGCCAGTCCCAGGAACGGGTCGAGCCAGATGTCGAAGAAGCGCACGGTGGCGATGGCCCCCGCCACGGCGATGAAGTCGGCGCCGAGGCTGACATAAAATCTGGGGAGATAGACTCCGAACACCACCACCATGGCGGCCAAGGGCAGCCCAGGAAGCGAGAAGGCCGTAAGCGTGGAGAGCGGCACGGGTTTGTCGGGGCTCTGCGCGCTGGCGGCCAGGGTCAAGGGCATATCCTCCAATGTCCGATCAGGCGTCGGTCCACGGCCATCTTGCCGCTGTCGCCTCTGCTTTCTTCTTGAGTGAATGAAAAGGCGCAGGGCCCGTCGCGCAAGCGCTTTTTGGCCAGGACGGCCTCAGGCCCGGCCAGCGACCCGGCCGCCTGCGGTCGTTCCGCCGAGGCCCTCAAGCACGGGCGCCTCGGTATCGGCCGCGTCCAGAATGGCGAGCTGGCGGCGAATCTCAGCATGTCGTTGAGAATCCAGGCGGTAGCCGATGAAACAGGCCGCGCCGACCATGACGAAGACGATCGGTCCGATGATATAAACCATCTCCATGCCATGGATCGCGGCGGGTGCATTTACCGCCCCCTCCTTCGCACGATAGCCGATCCAGCCCAGGACGCTGAAGGAAAAACCTATCGACAGCGCGCTGGCGACTTTCTGGGTGGTCGTGATCATGGCATAGAGCAGGCCGATGCGGTTTTTGCCCTTTTCCAACCGGATGGCGTCGCCGACGTCCGCCACCATCGCCCGGTCGAGCAGGGGAAAGCACGAGGCCGCGAAGCCCAGCAGAAACATGAGGACAACATTCTCGGCGAAGGCGCCCCTGGGAGTGGAGGCGATGACCATAAGCCCGAGTGAATAGGCAGCGGCGGCGCTCATCAAGGTTACGTGCTTGCCGATCCGGCGGGCCAGCAGGCTGAGCAGCGGCGCCCCGGCGACGCCAGCCGCCACATAGATAAACAGGAGAAGACTGGAATTAGCTGTCGTGAAACCGCGCGCGTCGTGGAAATAGAATAGATAGAGGGCGGCCATCCATCCCGGGCCCATGGCGAGGCAGAAGTCCGCCAGGATGATCCGGGCCATCTCCGGACGAAGGATCATTTCCAGATAGTCTCGCAGCCGATAGGTTTCGCCAGCCTTCTCGGCAACCACCTTTTCCGGTGTGCTCAGTAGAGCGAGGACAACGCCCAGGGGAATCGAGAGCACCACGAGCCAGCCCATGGCCCCGACATCGCCGGCGCCGCTGGAGCCATCGCGGCGCGCCATGAGAATCGGCAGGCACAGCGCCATGGCCGCGCCGATCACACCCATGAACTGGATCGCCCCGAAGACGCGCGAGCGCTCATGGTAATTGACTGCGATCACGGAGGCCCAAGAGGCGTGCGACAGGGTCGTCAGTGAGCTGCCCACATAATAGACCAGTAGCCAGGCCAGCATGTAGACAAGGCTGACATGGGCGCGAGGCTCGAACAGCATATAGGTCCCTGCAGCCAGGACAGGCGCCCCCAGGACGAGCCAGACGCGATAGCGCCCAAAGCGCGTGCGGCTGCGATCCATAACCACGCCGATCACCGGGTCGAGCAGGGTGTCGCTGAGGCGGATCATCGAGAAGGCGAGGCCGACCGTGGCGAGGCCCAGTCCGATATGGCCCGCATAGTAGCGGGGCAGATAAACACCCAGCGCCACCGCCAGAGCGCCCACGCCGAATCCGGGCGTAGAGAAACTGAGAAGTCGCGGAAGGGATAGCCGAAAATCCGGTTCGCTCGCCGCCATCACGCCGTCACTCTCCACCCCTCGCTTCTAAGGCCCACCCTCAGGCCCCGCCCTACGGGCGTCGATCCCGGAATGCCGTCGGCTCTCCTGGCCGCCTTGTCTCTAAGCGGAGGCGCCTCATCTCGTTATGCGAGACAGCAGGACTCCGCCACACGGTCTGTCTTCAACTCTCCGCCATCTTGCGGAAGAACTTCTGCGTTTGTTCGCCCCCGGCCACATAGGCCTTTTGTCTGGATTCGTCGGCGATCGCCCCGAAATGGTCGCGAACGCCCTCGGCGGAAAGCGCGGACCCCTTCAGATAGACCCCCTCGGTCTCAACGATCCTCGCCATGGCGAAGGCGCCTGCGCCGGCGGTCAGAATCGCCCCTGTGGGCGCCTCGTCCGAACACAGGAACATGACGGCGGGGGTCACGGCCTCAGGCGCCAGGCGGGCGATCATCTCCGGCGGCATGAGGTTCTCGGTCATGCGCGTCGCCGCTACAGGCGAGATGGCGTTGACGTGGATATTATTCTTCTGTCCCTCGAGTTTGAGGGTGTTCATGAAGCCCACAACGCCAAGCTTGGCTGCGCCGTAATTGGTCTGGCCGAAATTGCCGTAGAGCCCCGAGGATGAGGTGGTGACGACGATTCGCCCATAGTTCTGGGTGCGCATGATCTCCCATACGGCCTTGACCGGCTTGACCGTGCCCATGAGGTGCACGTCCAGCACGAAGCTGAAATCCTGGATCTCCATCTTTGAGAACGACTTGTCGCGTAGCACCCCGGCATTGGCGATAAGGATGTCCACACGGCCCCACCGGTCCATGGCGTCCGCCACCATGCGGGCCACGCCCGCATCATCCGTCACGGAGGACCCGTTAGCGATCGCCTGGCCGCCCATCGCCTCGATCTCGGCCACCACCGCCTTGGCGGCGTCGGATGATCCGCCCGAGCCGTCCATCGACCCGCCCAGATCATTGACCACCACCTTGGCTCCGCGCCGGGCCAGCTCCAGGGCGTGTTGGCGACCGAGGCCACCGCCAGCGCCGGTGACGATCGCCACCTTGTCGTCAAAACGCATCTCGGCCATGGGCGGTCTCCTCATTCATAGGTCGCGTCGGCTATGATCGCGCTGCGGGGTTCATGGGCAAAAGCCGCCAGGGCCGTCAAGCGCGAAGGCGGTCTTTCGCTGAGGAGGAGAGGCCGGGGCCGATCGTCCGGCTCAGACGAGCGCGTCGGCCAGGAGATCCTGCGTCGTCGCCTGAAGCGGGGTCATCGTGTCCTGAAGCATGCGCTGGATCAGGCCGACGAAGATCAGGTCATTCTCCCAGTCGACCCAGAACCATGTGCCCGCCGCGCCGTCCCACTGGTAGGTTCCCCGGCCCACCCGCGAGCTGGCCAAGACCGGATCGACGAACACCGCGCCATTGAAACCGTAGCCGAAGCCAGGGCGGATCTGCTGCGCGCCGACACCGTAGCGATGTTCCATCATCTCCTGGCTGAGATGGTTGGAGGTCATCAGCCGCACGGCGCCCTCAGACAGAACGCGGACGCCCTCCAACTCGCCCCGACACAGCAGCATCTGCGCGAAGCGGGAATAGTCATCGATGGTTGAATAGAGCCCGCCTCCGCCCGAAGGGATGGCAGGGATCAGGGCCGGGTCCCGGGCGAAGGACGGGTGGGTCAGCTCGGTCAGCCGGTCCACATTGTACATGTGATAGAGGGTCGCGAGCCGGGACCGCTTCTCCGCAGGGACGAAGAAGTCCGTGTCGACCATGCCCAGGGGCGCGAACAGCCGCTCGCGCATGAAGGCGGGCAGGCTCATCCCAGACAGGCGTTCAATTATTGCGCCTTGCAGGTCCATGGCCAGGGAATAACGCCAGGCCTCGCCTGGCGGGTAGGCGAGCGGCAAAGTGGCGACGCGCTGCACGAACGCATCGAGTCCCTCCGCCTTCCAGACTCCCGCGGCGATATAGCCTTCGTCGACGGCGTCGTGCGGTCCGGGGCCAATACCGTAGCCGAAGCCCGCAGTGTGTGTCATCAGCTGGCGCAGGGTGGGGGGATGCGCCGGGGGTTTGCCGTCCGGTCCCTTGACCTCCGCGAACTCAGGAAGATGGCGCGCTATGGGGTCGTCCGGCGACCATCGGCCTTCATCGTGCAAGATCATCATCGCAGCAGCCGTTACCGGCTTGGTCATGGAAAAGATGCGAAAGATCGTGTCCCAGGTCAGGGGTTCACAGGTCTGGAGGTTCTTAAGGCCGAGCGTGGCCCAATGACCGACCTTGCCGTGACGCGCCACCAGCAGGTTCACGCCGGCGAGCTCTCCGCGATCCACCTCACGTTGAAGGGCCTGATCGATTTTCGCCAAGCCCTCCGGTGACAAGCGGGCTTCCTCCGGCGTTGTCCGCTGCAGTCCCGTCCTCATGCGCGTTCGCTCCCACGTTTCGGCGTCGTACTTCCCAGCGCCGTGTGCGCCCCTAGCTGTGGCGCCTCCCGAGGGGCCTGAAAAGCGAAAGCGGCCGCGCAACGCGACGGGCGCCTTGCCAGGGCTTACGCGTCAGACCACTGAAATCCGGCGGGGTAGGCGAGGCAGGGACGACATGAGCGGGTTCGATACGATGCGCGGGCTGGTGGGGGTCGCGGTCATACTCGCCTTTGCCTGGCTTGCCTCGGAGGATCGCACCAGGTTTCCATGGCGCTTGGCCTTGGGCGCCGTCGCCGCGCAGGCCGTGCTCGTGTTTCTGCTGTTCGCATTTCCTGCGACCCGAGGCGTCCTGAGTTTGGCGGGGCTTGGCGTCGACGCCCTGGCTGGGAGCGCCCAAGCTGGGACGCGCTTTGTGTTCGGGTTTTTGGCCGGCGCTGGCGGCCAGCCCTACCTCGTGAGCGATCCCGCTTCCCTCTATATCCTGGCCTTCCGTGTCCTGCCTGTGATTCTCGTGATCTGCGCCCTCTCGGCGCTGCTTTGGCATTGGCGCGTCCTGCGCTGGCTGACGCAGGGTTTTGGCTTCGTGTTTCAGCGTACCATGGGCTTACGCGGCGCGCCGGCCCTGGCCACGGCGGCCACCATATTTATGGGCCAAGTCGAGGGCCCGATCTTCATCCGCGGCTATCTCGCCGGGCTCACCCGCTCAGAGCTGTTCCTGCTGCTTACCGTCGGCATGAGTTGCGTCTCGGGCTCGACTGTCGTCGCTTATGCGGCGATCCTCAAAGGCGTCCTGCCTCAGGCCGCAGCGCATGTCCTAACGGCCTCACTGATCTCGGCCCCTGCGGGTATCCTCCTGGCGCGGACCCTCGTGCCGCGCGATGCGGCGCGTGAACGAGTCGATGGCTTCGATGCCGCCTCGGTCAAGACCTATGAGAGCTCCATCGACGCCTTGATGCGGGGCACGGCCGACGGCTTACAGATCGCCCTCAACGTGGCCGCGACCCTGCTCGTCTTCGTCGCTCTCGTTGCTATGGCGGACCGCCTTCTGGCCCTGGCGCCGCCGGTATTCGGCGCCCCGTTGAGTGTGGAGCGGGTGCTGGGAGTCGTTTTCGCGCCGCTGGCCTGGCTCATTGGGGTTTCCTGGCGCGAAGCGCCGGTCGCTGGCGGCTTACTGGGGGTCAAACTGACTCTGACCGAGTTCACGGCCTTTATCGATTTCGCTCGCCTACCGACGGACGTTTTGTCCGAACGCACGCGGGTGATCTTGACCTATGCCCTGTGCGGTTTCGCCAATATCGCCTCCGTGGGGATTAACGTCGCCGGCTATTCTGTGCTGGTTCCAGAGCGTCGAAGCGAAGTGATGGGTCTTGTATGGAAGGCGATGGCGGCCGGCTTCCTCGCCAGCTGCATGACGGCAGCGGTGGTTGGCGCCCTACCTGAAGGCCTATATCGGGCCTAAGGCCGGTTTGACCCGGCGCAAGATAACGGGAGACTGTCTCGTGAAGCTTTACACAAGCCGCCTTGCCCCCAACCCTCGACGCGTCCTCTGGTTCCTGGCGGAGAAGGGTATTGCGGATCTTGAGATCGTCGAAATCGACCTGCTCGCAGGGACACAGAAGAGCCCCGCCTATCTGGCCGAGGTGGGCCTTCCAGTCTGCCCGGCCCTGATTCTCGACGACGGCGCAGCCTTGACCGAATCCCTCGCCATCTGCCGATATCTCGAGGCGCTCTATCCTGAACCCAGTCTGTTCGGTAATGACGCAAAGGGCGCTGCCCTGATCGAGATGTGGACCCGGCGGGCGGAGCTCATGGTCGCTCACCCGCTCATGCTGGGGGTCCGCCACGGCCATCCGGCCTTGGCGGCGCTGGAGACACAGATTCCGGCGATTTCGGAGACCAGTCTGGCCCAGGCGCGGCGCGCCCTCACCGTGTTCGAAAGACGCCTGGGGGACTCCGAATTCATTGCTGACGACCGGCCCACCATGGCCGACGGGGTGCTGTTCACCGGATTGGAGTTCGCGCGCATGGTGAGGTTCAAGATCGATGAGACGACGCCCAACCTGTTGCGCTGGCAAGGGGAGTTGAGGGCGCGTCCCTCCGCACAAGCCGGCGCCTGACCGCCATGAATCCCTAGGCGCCGTGCCCGTCGCGCCGCCGCATCTTCTTGACGACGCCTGAGAAGGTCATCAGCGACCGGCCCTCACTGGTGATCAGGCCACGGATGAAGACGAGAGAGCCGCCCGCCCGCGTGACCTCGCCCCTCGCCTCGACCCGCGCCCCGGGACCGACGCTGTCCAGGAATTCTCCGCTCAGCGACACGGTCACCGAACCTCCACCGGAGAGCGACTCCCCGGCGATGGCGAACAGGGCGTAGTCGGCGAAAGTCATCAGGCAGCCGCCATGCATGAAGCCGCCGCCGTTCATGTGGCGCGGTTCCGCTCGGAAGGCGCAAAGCACGCCGCCGTCCGCCTCCTTGCGGCTGTAGAACGGACCCGCATGGAGTTCGAAGGGGTCGCTGCTCCACATGGACCAGCCAGTCCACTCCCCCTCGGTGATGGGCTTCATGCCCCAGGCGGGAGCGACGGGGGTTTCGGCCTCGCTCAATGCGAGGGTTCCGACCGCACCGCGTCGGGCCGCCAGTCCGGCAGGCCCGCGCGCCAGAAGATGAAGGCGATCTGGTCCGCGTTGAGACTGTCGCCCTGGCTTCGGGTGGACCCGATGCCATGGCCCGCGTCCGGATCGATGCGCAGAAGCACCGGATTGGGGTCGTCCGCCGCGTCCAGCGCCGCGGCCAGCTTGGCCGGCTGCCAGGGCGCCACACGCGGATCGTTAAGACCTGTGGAGATGAGGATTGGCGGATAGGCGACCCCCGACTTCACGTGCATCACGCTGTCCATGGCATAGAGATTGTGAAAGCCGGTCTCGGTCTTGATCGTCCCGAACTCAGGCACATTGGGCGGCCCGTTGGGAGTGAACTCCATGCGCAGGAGGTTCGACGCGGGCACGAGATCGAGCACGCCCGCGAACAGGTCCGGACGTTCCTCCATGGCGCGGCCCATGGTGATGCCGCCGGCGGATCCGCCAAGGATGAACAGGCGGGAGGGGTCGGTCACGCCGCGGTTCACAAGATCCTGGGCGCAGGCGATGAGGTCACGCCAGGTGTTCGGCTTGTTCGCGTCCTTTCCCGCCAGACGCCAGGCGTCGCCCAGTTCTCCGCCCCCGCGCACATGGCACACGCCATAGGCCAAGCCTTCCTGCATGAAAGCGGCGCGCCGCGGCGAGAAATCCGCGAGGTTGGAGATGCCGTAGGACCCATAGGCCTCGATCACCGTGATCGCCTTGCCCGGCGCCGCGGGATGTCTGGGCAGCACAAGCGACAGCGGAACTTTCACGCCGTCCTTGGCCGTGGCTTCGAGGTCCTCGACCGTATAGTCCCCCGCCGCAATGCGCCCGGGCGCTCCCAGATGCAGGTTCACAAAGGCGCCGTCGGCGGCATCGTACCGATAGCGGGTGGGCTGTAGAACCCAGCTCGACAGCTCCAGCGTGGCGCCGTCCTGGCGCGGATCGGTGAAGAACCCGCCGATATGGCCGCGTGCGGGGAGGGCGATCTCATGCGCCTGGCCATCGTCGGTGATCTTGAGGAGATGCGAATAGACCCCGTCGAGGGTCGCCACATAGAGGCCGTCCTTGGCCGCGTGGATGGACTCGATGACCCGGTCCGGGCGGGAGGGAAGGATTACCCGGGCCGCCGAAAGGGGCTCCCCGGCCTTGAGCACGAGGACCTGAAAGGTCGGCGCGCCCTTGTGCGACAGCAGGTAGATTCGATCGCCTCGGAGCTGGAGATCGGTGACGCCGTCCTCAAATCGCGTGAGCGGTGACCAATGAGCGCTCGGGCTCGTCGCCTCCGCCGCGGGTGCGGTGAACAGGGCGACCTCGTTCCTGACGCCCTGGCGGATGGCGAAGATCGCCTCGGGCGCCGTGGGATCCAAAGCGATGTAAGGAAACTCGTCCGGAGACACGGCGGGTCCGCGGCCTGACCCCGCGCCGCCCAAGGGCACGGGCGCGCTCATGAAGTCCCAATTGGCGACGGTGACGAAGCGCTCGAAATCCGTGGCCGGTTCGCCGGGCGTGAGCGCCTTGTTGCGCAGAAGAAAGAGGCTGCGCGAATCGTTGCTCCAGGAGCTGACGCCGAAGCGCGCACGGTCCAGGGGACCGGCCAGGACAGCGCCCGTGGCGGCGTCGTACACCGCCAGCTTGGCGTCCTCGCTGCCGCCCTCGGAGACGCCCACGGCCACCTTGGTCCCGTCAGGGGAAGGTTCGATGTAATTGATCGCGTACGGCCTGCCGCCATGCGACGCGCGCAGCGCCGCCACGTCCACCAGCTTTCGCGTGGCGCCGTCGGCGTCGCGCACCATCAGGTCGAAATTGTCAGAGCCCGGCGCGCGCTCTTCGTAGAAGCTGCGCCCGCCGAAGCGGGAATAGTCGCTCACAAAGCCGAAGCTGGCGGAGAAGGCCGCCACACGCTTTTGCAGGGCCGCCAACGGGCCGATGGCGTCGAGGACCTTGCGGGTATACTCGCCCTGGCTGCGCATCCAGGCCTTTGTGGCGGGCCCCATGGCCTCGAGGCCGCGCCAATCGTCGGTCACCGGCACGCCCCAAAGGGTCTCCGTCACGGGCGTCTTGGGGGGCGGAGGGGGAGGGGCGCCCACCCCGATCGGAGCCAGAGGATCGGCGACGGCGGCGGCCGTGATCGCCAGACTGATCGCCAAGCCCGAAGCGGCGGTCCACACGCCCTGTTTCATTCCAGCCTTCCCTTTTGTCCCCGATGCTCCACGTTTAGGGACCACGTCGCCCGGCGGCAATGCCCAGCCGCGCCGCGCCCGCCGAACGAGAGTCTTCTCAGGAGCCCCCCAATGCCCTTCGACGCCGAAACCCGCGAACAGCTTCTCGACACCGTGCGCCGGTTCGTCTCCGAACGTTTGCGCCCGATCGAAACGCAGGTCGCCGAGGCCGACGCCATCCCCGATGAGATCCTGGCCGAGATGAAGGCGCTTGGGCTCTATGGTCTCTCGATTCCGGAAGCCTATGGCGGCTTGGACCTCTCTATGGAGGACGAGTGCCTGGTGGCGATCGAACTGGGGCGCACGAGCCCCGCCTTCCGTTCGGCCTTCGGCACCAATGTGGGCATCGGCAGCCAGGGACTCGTCATGTTCGGGACGGAGGCCCAGAAGGCGCGTTGGCTGCCCAAAATCGCTACCGGCGAACTGGTCACCTCCTTTGCGCTCACCGAAGCCGAGGCGGGCTCGGACAGTGGTGCGGTTCAGACCCGCGCCGTCCGCGAGGGCGACGTCTACGTCCTCAACGGCTCCAAGCGTTACATCACCAACGCCAATAAGGCTGGGCTGTTCACGGTGATGGCGCGCACCAATCCCGCGGCTAAGGGCGGGTCGGGCGTCTCGGCCTTCCTCGTGCCCAACGACCTGCCGGGCCTGAGCGTGGGCAAACCCGAGAAGAAGATGGGTCAGCAAGGCGCCCATATATGTGACGTTCACTTCGACGGGGTCAGGGTGCCGGTGGAGAACCGCTTGGGCGCCGAGGGCGAAGGGTTCAAGGTGGCCATGCAGGTCCTCGACCGCGGCCGCCTGCACATCTCGGCGGTCTGCGTGGGCGTCGCCGAGCGCCTGATCGCCGACGCTGTGACCTATGCGAAGGAGCGCAAGCAGTTTGGGGCCGCCATCGCCAGCTTCCAGCTGATTCAAGCGATGATTGCCGACTCAAAGACCGAGGCCCTGGCCGCGCGGGCCCTGACTCTGGAGACCGCGCGTCATCGCGATGCCGGCTGCGGCGTGACTTTGGAAGCGTCGGCGGCCAAGCTGTTCGCTTCGGAGATGGTGGGCCGGGTGGCCGATCGGGCCGTGCAGATTTTCGGCGGGGCCGGGTATATCGCCGATTATGGGATCGAGCGCTTCTACCGCGATGTGCGGATTTTCCGCATCTATGAGGGCACGAGTCAGGTGCAGCAGCTCGTGGTGGCGCGGGAAACTCTTAAGCGAGGCGGCTGACGGGCCGTCGGGGCGAGGGGGCGATGCCCATGGCGACGGGCCTCTGGCTCGCAGCGTTGGGCGCTGCGACGGCGGCTGCGACCCTGGCGGGCGGGCTCGTGACACTCCGCGTTCGCAGTGGCGGTCACCTAATCCTGGGCTTCAGCGCCGGCGCCGTCCTGGGAGTGGCCCTTCTGGACCTACTGCCTGAAGCCCTGGTCCTGACGGGCGATGACAGGCGGCAGGTCGCTGGCCTCATGGTCATGGGCTTCCTGGCCTATCTGGCGATGAGCAGGGGTCTACGGGGCTTGGTCTCGGATACCGGTCGGTCGCAGGGCGTCCTGGGGCCGGCGAGCCTCGTGGCGCATAGCGTTCTCGACGGCCTGGGCATCGGACTCGGCTTCCAGGCCTCACCTGCCGTGGGATCCGTACTGGCCGCCGCGGTTCTGGCGCACGACTTTGCCGACGGCGTGAACACAGTGACGCTGAGCCTTTCCGCCTCGTCCGATCGCCGGATGGCGTGGACCTGGCTCGCGGCGGACGCGCTGGCCCCTCTGGCCGGCATCGTTCTCAGCCGTCTCGTCCACCCCAGCGCCGCCGCCCTCGGCGCACTCCTGTCGATTTTCTCCGGTGTCTTCCTGTATTTAGGCGCGGTCGAGTTGATCCCGGAAAGCCACAGCCGTCATCCGCGCGCGAGTGTGACCATGGCCACCCTGGTCGGTCTGGCCGTGATCGGTTTGGCGGTCCGCTTCGCAGAGAGATGACTTGCCGATCACGAGCTCGGCAACTCCCGACATCAGTGGCCCTGCCGCCTCACCTATCGCGGCGAGCATCGATCAGTCGGTCGAGCAGCCAGCGTCCGGCGGGACCGGGGGGATGGTCGCGCCGGTAGATGGCGCTGATCGGGATTGACGACGGCAGAAGCGCGGGCTCAGCAATGTCCAGGCGGACCAGTAGGCGCGCCTCAATGAGCGGCCCCACCAGATGGCTGGGCATGTTGGCCCAGCCGAACCCGGCCTTGAGAAAGTCCAAGCGCCGATCGAGTTCGACGAAGCGCCAGACCCGCGGGCTGATGACTCCGAAGCTTGGCTCCTCCATCCCAGCTGCAGGATCCGTCAGGATGAGCTGAACGTGTTGGCGCAGCTTGTCACGGCTAAGGCGCGTCATCTCCTGGGCCAGGGGATGAACGGGCGAGGCCACAGGAATCATTTCCACCGATATCAAGGGCTCGACCACGACATCGGGGCCGGAGCCCGGACGTCGCCCGCAAAGCGCCAGCCTGGCTTCGCCCCGCTGCAGCCGGCGCTCGGAGGCCATGATCGGTTCGGTGAAAAGTGTGACCTGGAGGTCAGGGAAGCGCTGGCGCAGCGCATGCAGCGCTTCGACGAGGGGACCGCTGGGGAAGAGATTGTCCACGGCCAGAGTCAGCTCAGGCTCCAAACCTGCGGCGACGGCCCCTGCCTGGGCTTGCAGAGCGTTGGCCAGAGCCAGGACCTCGCGCGCCTGGACCAGAAGCACCCGTCCGGCCTCCGTAAGTCTCGGGGTCCGCGTCGTTCGGTCGAAAAGTCTGAGCCCCAGCGCTGTCTCCAGCCCCTGGATCGACTGACTGATCGCCGACTGCACCCGACCGAGGCGACGCCCTGCGGCGGAGAAGCTACCAGCTTCCGCCACAGCCGCGAGCACGCGCAACTGGTCCAAGGTCAGGGAGCCAATCATGAGTGGCCCACACAGTATCGCGACAGGTGATATTTACCATCAGTTTTTGGCCAGTTCACCTGATGAAACAAAGGCGCCATCCTTCGGTTCCGAGTTGTCCCGATCGAAGAAGCCTCTCCACATGCCAAGTCGTCTGCCGACCTTGATGATACCCCACGGCGGGGGGCCTTGCTTCTTCATGGATCCTCCGCCCGGCTCACCGGGTATGTGGGACGCCATGGCGGCGCATCTGCGGGGTCTCGACGCGGAGATCGGACGCCGGCCCCGCGCAGTGCTTGTCGTCTCCGCTCATTGGGAGGCCGAGACGGCGAGTGTGAATGCTTCGTCCGCGCCGGGCCTTTTATACGACTATTATGGCTTCCCCGCTTCGACCTATCGCCTCGCCTACCCTGCGCCGGGCTCACCCGAGGTGGCGGCCCGCGTTCAGGATCTGCTGGAGGCGTCAGGCCTGCCCGTGGCCATCGAGCGGGAGCGGGGTCTGGACCACGGGGTCTTCATCCCCTTCATGTTGATCTATCCGGACGCGGCGATACCTGTGGTGCAGCTGTCGCTGATCCGGGGGCTCTCGCCCCGGAATCATCTGGAGATGGGTCGCGCGCTAGCTCCGTTGCGGGATGAGGACGTGCTGATCGTTGGTTCCGGCATGACCTACCACAATCTGCGCGACATGGGTTCGGACCGGGCGTCGCGGGAAGCTGAGGCGTTCGATGACTGGCTCGGCGAGGTCCTGAAGGCCACAGATGAGGCGTCACGCTGCCAAGCGCTGTCGGATTGGGCGGAGGCGCCAGGCGCCCGCTATGCCCATCCTCGAGAGGAGCACCTCATGCCTTTGATGATTGCCGCTGGCGCCGCTGGGAAGGATCCGGGACGACGTCTCTATGGCGAGCGCCTGGGCGGTCGCGTGGCGCAGTCCGGGTTCCGTTTCGGTTGATCGAGCGGCGTGGGAGACGCGCAATGACCGCGGGGACCTCGCCCTGACGAACCTATCTCGTCTTGGTGCTGGCCTTCCTCGGTACGCCCAGACGTATTTCCGGGCTGAGATGATGGTGGCCGAGTTCGGCCGCGCGGGGCGGGGTCAGGGCCCCTGCTATGTGCCGCCGCGATGGCGATGCCCGGCGTGGTCTCGCGTTCGCCATCACGACAGCACCCTCGGCGCCTTCATCGCTCCGATTCCTGCAATTCCACGGGGATCGCACTCATGCCATCGTTCAGCCTGCCCCGAGAGGCTGTCTCGCATGGGCGAGCCGGCCCTCTTGCCTCAGGTCCGAAAGCCCGCCTCCGCGAAATTGAGCATGCGTGTGAGTAGTTCCTCGGCGTCGCTATCGCGGGTCAGGCCCTCGGAGAGCACATGCAGGCGCTCGAATTCGGCCGCGCGGTTATTATGCACCATGCCCAGGGTGAAATGCAGCCGCCAGTAAATCTCCTCCCGCGGCAAGTCCGGGCAGGCCGCCGCAAGAGCCTCGATGAAGGGCCTCAGGTGGGAGACGTCCTTACCCACCGCCTCGCGCACGGCCTCCCCGCCCTCGCCGCGAGCGCGAATGATGAACTGCATGGCGATGCGTCGCGGATGACCGGGACGCGACCAGTGGAGTGGTGGCGAAATGAGCGCGGCCAAAATCTCCCGAACGGGCGCGCGACCTCCGTGGCGGTCCAGAGCCTCGTGCAGCATCCGTGCGCGGTCACGGCTAAGCTCAGCCGCCCGACGACGGAAGATCTCGAAGACCAAGGAATCTTTGGAGCCGAAGTGGTAGTTGACGCTGGCCAGGTTAACCCCGGCCTCTGCGGTGATGTCGCGCACTGAAACACAGCGCAGGCCGCGTTCGGCGAACAAGCGCTCGGCGGTCGCGAGGACCAGGGCTTTGGTGGCCGCATCGCGATCGGCCGTCTCAAGAGGCTCGATGACCGGTGGCGCCAGGCCGGCTTCTTGGACAGCGCCGGTTTCGTCACGCATCCGCGGAAGAGGTTTCCAGAACGCGGCGCACCCTCGCCGCGCGAGGTTTCAGCGTCGAGTCTGCGCCAAAGCCGCGCGGGAAGGTCAAACTCACGCGCTCACTTCGGATCCTGGCCCGTGTACTTGCGGTCGGGGTCTGAACCACTAGCGCACCAATTCGCGCATGGCCTGTTCGAGACCCGCGAGGGTGAGGGGGAACATACGATCGCCGATCACCTGGCGCATGACCCCGATGGAGGGCGTGTGGGTCCAGTGACGCTGGGGAGTGGGATTGAGCCAGGCGACGCTCTCCCAGGTCTTGCACACCCGGTCCATCCACACGGCTCCCGGCTCCTCATTCCAGTGCTCGACCGAGCCTCCGGGATAGGTGATCTCATAGGGGCTCATTGTGGCGTCGCCGACAAATATGATCTTGTAGTCGCGGCCATAGCGATTGAGCAGATCCCAGGTATCGAGCTTCTCGGAGTGCCGCCGGCGATTGTCCTTCCAAACTGATTCATAGAGGCAGTTGTGGAAGTAAAAGAACTCCATGGTCTTGAACTCGGTGCGCGCGGCGCTGAACAGCTCCTCGCAGACCCGGATGTGGCTATCCATGGAGCCGCCGATGTCGAAGAACAGCAGCACCTTGATCGTGTTGCGCCGCTCGGGCTGCATGATGAGGTCGAGATACCCCTTGTTGGCCGTTTCCTTGATCGTCCCCCTGACGTCCAACTCATTTGGCGCGCCCTGACGGGCGAAGCGGCGCAGGCGCCTTAGCGCCACCTTGATGTTGCGCGTGCCGAGTTCGACCTGATCGTCGAGGTTCTTGTACTCCCTCTTGTCCCAGACTTTGATCGCCCGGCCGTGGCGGCCCTTGTCCTGACCGATACGGATGCCTTCGGGATGGTAGCCGTCCGCGCCGATGGGAAAATTGCGCCCGCGGCCCCGGGCGTTTTCGTCGCCGTCCTGATCCCCCTCGCCGTCTCCGCGCCCCTCCTTCATCCGCTCTTGGAGCATCTCCATGAGCGCGTCGAAGCCGCCCATTTCCTCGATCAACTTCTTCTCCTCGTCGGAGAGGAAACTATCGGTCAGTCGCTTGAGCCACTCAGCCGGAATGTCGGTGGCCTGTTCGAGAGAAACGAGATCCAAGCCCTTGAATACGTGGGCGAAAACCACGTCAAATCGGTCCAGGTGACGCTCATCCTTCACCAAAGCCGCGCGGGCCAGATAGTAAAAGTCCTCGACACGTCGGTCGATGACGTTCTTGTCCATGCCCTCCATGAGCATGAGATATTCCTTGAGCGTCACCGGCACCTTGGCCGCCTTGAGCTCGGTGAAGAAGCGCATGAACATTGGCGGACCTCGCGGACGCTCCGCGTTCGAACGAATGTTCGAGAGATTGGCTGGCCGGCCCGGTCCTGTCCAGGGTTTTGACTGACGGCGGACCACGGGGTTCAGCCCCGCCCACGGTCGCGACGCAAGATGAATTCACGGTCGCGGGCCTCGCCCACGCAAAAATCGTACTCCCCGACTTTGACGAATCCCTGGCGCTCATAGAGCCGTCGCGCGCCGTGATTTTCGGACCAAACGCCGATCCAAAGATTGGAAAAGTCCTGCGCCTCCAGCCATCCCAATGCTGTTTGAAGCAAGCGCGAGCCGCGGCCGTCGCCCCGCCAGTCCTTGAGAAGATAGATGCGCTTGAGTTCCCCGCAGAGGGCCGTGACCTCCGGGTGAGGCAGGTCGCAGGGGCCAACAAGAGCGTAGCCGATCGCCTCGCGCTGCGCCTCCATGACCCACGCGGCGGCGCGCGGATGGCAGAGGTAGGAGGCGAGCCGGGCTTCCGAATAGCTTTCGGCGAGGAAGGCGGCGAGGTCCACCGCCCGGTAAAGTGCACCGAAGGTCTCGGTGAAGGTTCGGGCGCCCAATGAGGCCAGCAAGGCCGCGTCCGACGATTCTGCCGGGCGGATCACAGGGTCAGACATTGTGGGTTCGCATGGATGTCAGAAATCAATCTTAAGCAGGCGGTGCGGGAAGGTGGTCTTAGACGACGATTCTGACGTAAGCACGGGGGATCATGGCGCTCGCTCTCTATACGCACGCAGACATGCTCGGCCATGCGCCTCACCCGCGCAACCCCGAGCAACCCGCCCGGCTGGTCGCTGTGCAAGAGGCGCTGGCCCAGTCCGGCCTCGACCTGGCGCCGAAAGACGCGCCCCTCGCAACCCGCGCTGAACTGGGGGCCGTGCACAGCGCCTGCTATCTCGACTCACTGGAGCGTTTGGCCCCAAAGGGCGATGGGGCTCTGGTGCGGCTCGATCCCGATACCTGGATATCGACGGGGAGCCTGACCGCGGCGAGGCGGGCAGCCGGGGCCGTGATCGCGGCGGTGCGCGACGTGGCCTCCGGCCGGGCGGAGCGCGCCTTCTGCGCCGTGCGTCCTCCTGGCCACCATTCCGGGCCGGGTTTTTCAATGGGCTTCTGCCTCTATTCCAATCTCGCCCTGGCCGCGCGCGCCGCTCAGGCTGCGGGCCTCGCCCGCGTCGCTGTCGTCGATTTCGATGTTCATCATGGAAACGGCACCCAGGTCGTATTCGAGACCGATCCAGATTTGTTCTTTGCCTCCGTCCACCAGGCGCCGCTGTGGCCCGACACCGGTGACCCCGGCGGAAACGTACAGGGCAATATCGTCAATGCCGTCGCTCCGCCGGGGGCCGCGCGCGAGGCCTGGCGGGCGGCCTTTCTCAGTCTCATGCCGCCGCTCGACGCCTTTCGGCCTGATCTCATTCTGGTGTCCGCTGGTTTCGACGCCCACATCCGCGACCCACTGGCCGAGCAGAACCTCGAGGCCGAGGACTATGGCTGGGCGACTCGGGCGATCCTTGAAGTGGCCCGGGCGCGGTGTGGCGGACGCGTGATCTCCTCGCTAGAGGGCGGTTACGATCTGGAAGGTCTGGCGCGTTCGGCGGTCGCACATGTGGCGGCGCTTGATGGGTGAGACTCTCGCCAAACCCAGGGGTGGTCCGATTTCGGGCGGTGCCATCATTCTCGTGCGTCACGGTGAACCCGCCCTCTCGCGGAAGGTGCGACTGACTGCGGGCGACTACGGCGAATGGTGGGCGCTCTACGAAGACGGCGGCCTCAAGCCCGGGCAGGTCCCGCCGACCGATCTGGTTGCCTGCGCGGCCCGAGCCGGCGGTCTCTTTGTCTCCACGCGTCGCCGTGCGGGGGAGACGGCCTCGGCGATCGCGCCGAGCCGGCCCTTCGAGGAAAGCTCCGACTTCATCGAGGCGCCGCTGCCCCCCCCTCCCTCACCCGGCTGGCTCAAGCTAAGTCCTCGCTGGTGGGGCGTGATCTCTCGCCTCTTCTGGTGGCGCTTTGGTCTAACCGGCGGACAAGAGTCCCATGCGGCTGCGAAGGCGAGGGCGCGACGCGTGGCCGAGCGTCTCATCGCTGAGTCGAGAGCCCGTGGCGACGTCCTGGTGGTGGCGCATGGCTTCTTCAACTACATGATCGGTCGGGAGCTGGAGGCCCGGGGTTGGCGCCTGTCGCTCGACGAAGGATTCGGCTACTGGTCGCGTCGCCGCTTCGAGCGACCTGCGGCGGTGGGTTACAACCGGGCCCTTGAAGCGCCGCAATCGGCGGGTCAATAAGCGCGCCATGGCGGGCGCCCGCAGGATCTGGGGGCGAGCCGCCCCTTGTCCGGGCTGCCGCGAGGAGCCGTTTGGCGGCGTCTCTGCGAGGCGGTGACGTCATCTTGGGGGTCTTCTATGACCGAATCGCCCGCCGCCGACGACGCGGATATCTCGACCCTCTCCTTCGAGCAGGCTTTGGCCGAGCTGGAGAGGATCGTCTCCGAACTTGAGTCTGGGGAGGCCGATCTTGAGCGCGCTGTGGATGTCTATCGTCGCGGCGCTAAGCTGCGGGCCCATTGCGAGGCCAAACTGAAGGCGGCGCAAATGAAAGTGGACTCGATCCTTCTGGATTCGGACGGTGCGGTGAGGGCGGAGAAGGCGGATCTATCATGACGGGACTGACGCCAGAGTACGTGGCCGAGCGCCTGGCGACGGTGACCGCGGCGGTAAACGAGACCCTGGACGCGCTCCTGCCGCGGCCCGAGGGGCCGGAGGCCCGGCTCATCGAGGCGATGCGCTATGCAGCGCTGGGACCGGGCAAGCGTCTGCGCCCATTCTTCGCTGTGGAGACAGGCCGCCTGTTCGACCTGCCCGAGTCACAGACCCTGAGGGCTGGCTGTGCCCTGGAGTTCATTCACGCCTACAGTCTCGTCCATGACGACTTGCCCTGCATGGACGATGACGATCTGCGCAGGGGTCGGCCAACCGCGCACCGGGCCTATGACGAGGCCACGGCCGTGCTCGCCGGCGACTCGCTTCAGGCCCTGGCCTTCGAGGTCCTGGCGTCTCCGGAGACTCACGAGCTTGGTCATATCCGCGCCGATTTGGTGCGTTGCCTGGCCGTGGCTTCGGGCGCCCAAGGTATGTGCGGCGGGCAAATGATCGATCTGCTCGGCGTGAGAGACGATCTGGGCGCGGTGGCGCGAATGCAACGTCTCAAGACCGGGGCGCTAATCGCCGCGTCATTCGAGCTCCCCCTGATCATGGCCAGGGCGGGGGAGGCGGAGCGTCAGGCCCTGATGGCTTTCGGACGCGATATCGGACTGGCCTATCAGATCGTCGACGATGTGCTTGACGCGGAGGGCGATGCGGCGCTCTTGGGTAAAGCCGCTGGCGGTAAGGACGCGGAGAAGGGCAAGACGAACTTCGTCACGCTGCTGGGGGTGGGAGCGGCCAAGGAGCGCCTCGCGCACCTTGTGGACCAGACCAAGGCCCATCTGGAGCCCTTCGGCGCTCGCGGCGCGCTTCTGAGGACTTCGGTGGATTTCGTGCTGGACCGCAGGTTCTGACGGGCGGACAAGGGGCAGCCTTAACAATTTCGACCGTGACGCGACAGGCGTGACGGCGTTAGGTTCCGGACAGGCATCGCATATGACACTTTCCACCCCGCTTCTGGACCGGGTCGCTGAGCCCGCCGATATCCGTGGTCTCGATTTGGCGGAGCTACGTCAGCTCGCCGATGAGGTTCGACAGGAAACCATTCACGCCGTGTCCACCACCGGCGGTCACTTGGGCGCAGGGCTTGGCGTGGTCGAGCTCACGGTGGCTCTCCACCATGTTTTCGAGACTCCGCGCGATATCGTGATTTGGGACGTCGGCCATCAGGCCTATCCGCACAAAATCCTGACCGGTCGCCGCGACCGTATTCGCACCCTCCGCCAAGGCGGGGGTCTGTCGGGTTTCACCAAGCGGTCTGAGAGCGTCTATGACCCCTTCGGCGCCGCCCATGCCGCCACATCAATCTCCGCCGCCCTGGGTTTCGCGGCGGCGCGCGACCTTCGGGGTGACGACAACAGCGTTATCGCTGTGATCGGCGACGGCTCGATGAGCGCCGGTATGGCCTATGAGGCGATGAACAACGCTGTGGAGACGACCAAGCGCCTGATCGTCATCCTCAACGATAACGACATGTCTATCGCCCCGCCCGTGGGCGGAATGAGCGCCTACCTGGCGCGGCTGGTCTCTGGCGGCGCTTACCAGGCGGTGCGCAAACTTGGCCGCGAGGTCGCCAGTCACCTGCCGCGGCCGCTCAAAGTCATGGCGCAAAAGGCCGAGGAATATGCCCGGGGGATGGCCACCGGAGGCACCCTGTTCGAAGAACTGGGCTTTTACTATGTGGGCCCGATCGACGGGCACAATCTCGATCACCTCGTCCCGGTGCTGAAGAACGTCCAGCAAATTCACGACGGACCTGTGCTCGTCCATGTGGTGACCCAGAAGGGTAAAGGGTACGGCCCTGCGGAAAACTCAGCCGACAAGCTCCACGCGGTGGTAAAGTTCGACGTGGTGACGGGCCAGCAGGCCAAGCCGCCGACTTCGAACGCGCCCAGCTATACAAAGGTGTTCGCTGGCGAGCTGATTAAGCAGGCGCGGCGCGATCCTCTGATCGTCGGCATCACTGCAGCCATGCCTTCGGGCACCGGCCTCGATATGTTCGCTAAGGAATTTCCCGACCGCTGTTATGATGTCGGCATCGCCGAACAGCACGCAGTGACTTTTGCCGCCGGTCTGGCTGCCGACGGGATGAAACCCTTCGCAGCGCTCTATTCGACCTTCTTGCAGCGCGGCTACGACCAGGTCGTTCACGACGTGGCGATTCAGAACCTTCCTGTGCGCTTCGCCATCGATCGTGCGGGTCTGGTAGGCGCAGACGGCGCCACCCATGCCGGTAGCTTCGACGTGGGTTACCTCGGGCAGCTCCCGGGTTTTGTGATCATGGCCGCCGCAGACGAAGCAGAGCTCGCCCATATGGTCGCCACCGCTGCGGCCATCGACGACCGCCCCAGCGCCTTCCGTTTCCCTCGCGGTGAGGGCGTGGGCGTGAACATCCCCGAATTGGCCGCTCCGCTCGAGATCGGCAAGGCGCGGATCGTGCGTGAGGGCTCGTCGGTGGCCATTCTGTCCTTCGGGACGCGCCTGCAGGAATCGCTCAAGGCCGCCGATCTGCTGGCGGCGCGCGGCCTGTCCGCGACCGTGGCTGACGCGAGGTTCGCCAAGCCTCTCGACCTTGACCTCATCCTACGCCTGGCGCGCGAACACGAGGCCTTGGTGACCGTTGAGGAGGGGGCGATTGGCGGATTCGGTGCCTTCGTCCTGCATGCCCTGGCCGTGCATGGGGCCTTGGACCGCGGATTGAAGGTTCGCACCCTGACCCTTCCGGATGTGTTTCAGGACCAGGACAAGCCCGAGGCCATGTACGCGGCCGCCGGGCTCGACGCCGAGGGCATTCTGCGCGGCTGTCTCGCCGCTCTGGGCTCCGGCGCGGCAGAGACGTCCAAGCGCGCCAAGCGGGCTTGAGTCCGGGGGCGAGCGGCGCTTGGATCCTGGTGCGCCTCCCCCCACGGCGACCTTCCAGCGGGATAGGCGGCCTGGGAGCTCCTCGCGAGGTCTCGTCAGGTCGCTCGCCGTCGGTCGCCAGGCCCTTATCGATTCCTTCAACGAGCCAGTTGCCCTTTGCGATGCGTCCGGCCGCACGCTCCTGGTTAATCCGGCCTTCGCCAGTCGAATCGGTCCGGCAGGCACCGCTCTTGTCGCCGGCGAGGATGCCTATCGCGCCTTCCGCGCCGCCCTCAGCTGCGGTGTGGGCCATATTCGGGGTGACGCCGCCCTCGGTGCGCCAGCCGGACAGGTGACGCTTTTGGCCGAGGAGGCGTTTCTGGTCCGTCTCGCCAGTACGGAGCTGGATCTGGGAGCGACTTCCCCGTCAGCCACTGCGACGCCACTCGTGGCGG
This sequence comes from Pseudomonadota bacterium, assembly GCA_021808285.1. Classification (GTDB taxonomy): domain Bacteria; phylum Pseudomonadota; class Alphaproteobacteria; order Caulobacterales; family Caulobacteraceae; genus Acaudatibacter. The sequence continues at coordinate 89,456 of JAKBBV010000002.1, forward strand.
CAGCACCTTTCGCCATGGCGCGGATCGAGGGCGGGGACATTTTGCATGGCCCGCTCAGAGACGCCAATCTGGCCTTGGCTCGCCTGCTCGATGGCCCGCCGGCAGATGGCGCCTGCCTGGCGGACCTGATGACCGCCGCCAGCATCTCTGAAGTCAGCTCAGCGATCGCCAACCCTCCGGGCCGGTCACTCCTAGGGCCAATTGAGGTCTCGATGCGCGGCGAGCGTGGCGCAGTCGCCCAGCTCTATCTGTCTGTCGCGCCAGGAACCGCCCTCGCCTATCTCATCGACATCAGCGATCAAAAAGCCGTGCAGCTTCAGCTGGCCCAGCGCAACAAAATGGAAGCCGTGGGGCAGCTCGCCGGCGGCGTTGCGCATGACTTCAACAACCTGCTGACCGCCATTCGCCTCCGGACCGAGGATGTTTTGATCCGCCATCCGCTGGGCGATCCCGCCTATGAGAGTCTGAGCGAAATTCGCGAAACCGTCGGCCGGGCCGCCGAACTGGTAAAAAAGCTCCTCACCTTCTCGCGCAAGGCCACCGTGCAGCGCGACACGCTGGACCTCGTCGAAGCCCTGGGGGAACTGGAGGTTTTGCTCCGCCGTCTTTTGCGTGAGGATATGCGCTTGATCACGGACTATGGCCGTGACCTTCCGCCCGTGCGACTGGACCGCAGCCTGTTTGAAAACGCGATCATGAACCTCGTGGTCAATGCCCGGGATGCGATTCGCTCCACGGGCAAGGGCGGCCAGGTCCTTCTGGCCGCGCGGCGCGTTTCGCCTGACGAGGCCCGGAGGCTTGGGCTGACCGAACCGGCTGCGGCCGACTTGGCTCTCATCGAGGTGATCGACGATGGCCCGGGTATGACGCCGGAAGTGTTGGCCAGCGTCTTCGATCCGTTCTTCACCACCAAGCCGGTGGGCGAGGGCACGGGTCTGGGCCTGGCCACGGTTTATGGCGCCGTCAAGCAGGCGGGCGGTGCGGTCATTGCCCAGTCGACGCTAGGCGAAGGCGCCCGCTTTCGCATCTTCCTGCCCGCTTTCAGTCCGCCGCCGCGACTGGAGGGCCCAGCCCCGGCGCCGCGCCAGCCGCCGCGTGGCCGCGATCTCTCCGGCCAGGGTCTTATCTTGCTGGTGGAAGATGAGGTCCTGGTTCGCGGCATCACCGCCAGGCTTCTGCGGGCGCGCGGTTACGAAGTCCTGGAAGCCGGCGACGGGGATGAGGCTCTCGCCCTGGTCCGGGAACACTCCGGCCGCATTGACCTCTTAATCTCGGATGTGGTGATGCCTGGCATGGATGGCCCGGCCCTCCTCGCCGCGTCGCGCGAATACCTGCATCAGGCTCCCGTACTGTTTATCTCCGGCTACGCTGAGGCTGAGTTCTCCGATCTCCTTGAGGGGGCGCCGGAGGTCTCGTTTTTGCCTAAGCCGTTGGATATCAAGACGCTCGCTGAGGAGGTGAAGCGGCGGCTGGAGGAGAGGCGGGGCGATGCGTGAGCGCCCGACCGCGCGGGTCATCCTTTTGGACCCTCAAGATCAAATCCTGTTGCTCAAGGGCCGGCTACCGTCCGATCCGGACGGACCGGGGGCGTGGTACACCGTGGGCGGAGGCCTAGAGCCGGGCGAGACCGTTGAGACGGCGGCCAGACGCGAAATTGCCGAGGAGACCGGCTTCACGCCTCGTTGGGTCAGCGCCCCATTATGGCGCGAGGAGCAAGTCTATTTTGATCGCAAGGGACGCCCGGTGCTGTTCCGCCAGACCTTCGTCCTGGCCCGCTGTGACGGAGGCGAACCTTCTCGCGCGGGATGGACGGACCTCGAACAGGCGCTGGTGGACGATATACGCTGGTGGACCCTGGAGGACCTCCTGGGCACGACCGAGCCGGTCTATCCCCAAGATCTCGCCCGCCGTCTTGCTGGCCTCCTCCTGGACGATCTCACCTTGGTCCGAGGTTGAATCCGATGCGCCCGTTCCAGTCATTTTGGCTCCCGGTTCGGGTCTTCGTTCTGGTCTTCCTCACGGCGAGCCTGGCGCCCGGGGGCGCCCGGGCGATGGACTGCCTGCAGAAGCAACAGCGCTATGATATCGCTGGCGGTCTGATCGGCGGCCTGCTTGGCGGGTTCCTGGGACATGCGCTCAGCCCCCACGCCGCGGCGACCGCGCTGGGTGCGGCAGGGGGGGCGGCCGCCGGCGCTGTGGTGGTCAGCCAAGCGGCCCACTGCGGCCAGGATCAGTATGGATATTATGAGGAGGGCGGGCGTTGGGTGTCCTACCGCGAGACCTCAAAGAGCTATCAGGGTCCGGACGGCCATTGGATCGTCAAACCCCGGGAGGGAGCTGGTCCCGAGGCGACCGAGCCGGGTGAGGCCCCCGGGGGGATGCCCTTCGCCGCAGACGGGGGGCAATCGCCGGCCGCCATGTTTGCGGTAGACGCTAAGGACGTCCGCAGCGAGGAGATGACGATATCGTCCCGCATTGAGAACGCAATGGCCGATGCCTCCCTCGACCAGAGGATTGGGGCCAAGGACCTCCGCCGCCTGGACGACATCCGGCGCCTGGATGACGCCTATCGTGACGAGAATGATCATCTGAGCCAATCCCAGAAGGCCGACATTCTTGAGCGGCTCAACGCGCTCTCCCGGACATTGGCGGCTCAACTCAGGGCGGCCCGCGACGGCGCATAGCCTATTAGGCGAACCAGCATGACGCTGCGAGGAGGGGCGCCGGGCGCTTCGAAACAACCCGGTCCCGCTGGAGCGCCGTCCGAACAGATGGGCGCTATCTGGGCGGATAGACGGTGCGTAAGCGATGGAATCTAGAACGAATAGCGACGTCAGTAGCGATTCCCTCAGTTCGAAATTCGCTTTGGGTGCGGGTCCCTGCTCTTGCATTGATCGTCGGAAGCCCCCTGACGGAGGCGCTGACGCCGTTGAACACCGATGCGCTCTACGACGCCTCGGATCCCGCCCCGAATATGGCCATTTATGTGGCCTCTGCGCACCGTTTGGTGCGCGATGCCTGACGGCGCTCTGGGCTCTTTACCAAGGTGGTGGGGTCGCCCTGTCCGATTAAGGGGATCAGGCGCCAGCCAGCATGGCGAACTTCCAGGCGGCGTCGCCTAGAGCCGGAACCCGGTCAGCCATGGCCGCAGCCTCCGGACTATTTGCCGTGCCGTCACGCACACGTCCGACGATTCCCTGAATGATCCCGGCAAGGCGGAAAATGTTGTAGGCGAAATACCAGTTGAGGTCTGGAAGGCTGTCGCGCCCTGTCAGGCGGCAATACTCGGCCACATATTCCTCCATAGTTGGAATGCCGTGAGCCTTGAGATCAGGCAAGGTGGAGATCGAGCCGTTGACCCACTGCATGAGCAGGTTCGTGAAATCCGCTAGGGGGTTGCCTAGCGTGCACAACTCCCAGTCGAGGACGGCGATCACCCGGGGTTCGGACGGATGCATGATCATGTTGTCCAATCGATAGTCGGCGTGGACGATGGAGGTCTGATCATCCTCGGGTACGGTCGTGGGGAGCCAGGTGATCAGTCGCTCGATGGTCTCGATGTGTTGAGTTTCGGAGGCCTTGTACTGCTTCGTCCAGCGGTCGATCTGGCGCGCCATATAGTTGCCTGGGCGCCCGAAATCCTCGAGCCCCACGGCGCGGTAATCAACATTGTGGAGATCCGTCAGGGTGCGCAGCGCCGCCATGTGCAGAGCGTGACGCTCGGCCGGGGCGTATGCGGGCAGCGTCTGGTCCCAGAGGATGCGACCCTCAACATAGTCCATGATGTAGAACATGGTGCCAATGATCGTCTCGTCGGTGCATAGCCCAAAGGGCCGGGCCACCGGAAAGCCAGTGGGGTACAGAGCGGAGATGACACGGAACTCTCGATCAACGGCGTGAGCGGATGGAAGCAGCTTTCCGGGCGGCTTGCGGCGCATGACATAGGTCTTATTCGGCGTCGTCAGTCGATAAGTGGGGTTCGACTGACCGCCCTTGAACTGGCGTACCTCGAGCGGCCCGGAGAACCCTGCAATATTGCCCTCCATCCAGGATGCGAGGGCGCCCTCGTTGAAACGATGGCTCTCAGCCACCGGCTTGACGCCTGTATTGAGCTGTTCGCGGGCCTGCTCTTCTGAAGACGTGCGGTCGGCCATGGCCGTCTCCCTCCAGTCTGCCGTTCTGATCTGCCTCCTTCCTAACGAGGGGTCGCCACGGACGCTAGGGCGCGCCAGCCGATATCCCGACGATGGACGCCGTCGACGAAATCGATCTGATCGATGGCGCGATGGGCCTTGTCTCGCGCTTCGATCAAGCTGTCGCCCAAGGCGCAGACATTTAGGACTCGGCCCCCTGAAGCGATGAGACGCCCATCGTCTAATGCTGTTCCGGCCTGAAATACGGTGACCCCGGGTTCGAACGCGGCGGGTAGAGTGATCGATCCGCCCGTCCGGGGCTCCTCGGGATACCCTCTTGCGGCGAGAACCACGCAGATCACTAACTGGGGACGCCAGCGCGGCGGGGGTAGCTCGGCAAGCCCACCACAGGCGCAGGCCAGAAGATAGGGAACGATGTCGCTTTCGAGCCTCATCATCAGGACTTGTGTCTCGGGGTCGCCGAAGCGGGCGTTGAACTCTACGAGTTGGGGCCCCGACCGAGTCAGCATCAGACCAGCGTAGAGAACACCGCGATACGGCGTCGCTTCTTCGGCAAGACCTTCGATGGCCGGGCGGACGATCCGGTTCATCGCCTCCGCCTCCAGGTCAGAGCTGAAGCTTGGAGCAGGTGCGTAGGACCCCATTCCTCCGGTGTTGGGGCCCCGGTCGCCTTCGTAGGCGCGCTTATGATCTTGGGCCGAGCCGAAGGCCATGACGCTGTCGCCATCGGAAAGCGCAAAAAGGCTGACCTCTTCTCCCTCCAAAAAGCCCTCGACCACGACCCGCGCGCCTGCGGCGCCGAACCGGCCGCCAAACATCTCGCCTAAGGCCATCTCGGCTTCGGCCCGCTCCGTAGCGATGACAACGCCCTTACCTGCCGCCAAGCCATCCGCCTTGATCACATAAGGCGGGGTGAAGGCATTGAGACCCGCGTGGGCGGAGGCCTCGTCGGTGAAGACCTCAAAGGGCGCCGTGGGAATGCCCTGACGGGCCGCCAAGGCTTTGGTGAATGACTTGGAGCTCTCCACCCGCCCGGCGGCTGCGGTGGGAGCGAAGACGGGAATGCCGGCGTCGATGAGCGCGTCCGCGAGGCCCAAGGCTACCGCCGCATCGGGACCTACAACCACAAGTCCGGCTTTCAGGCGCCGAGCGAGTGCGACCTGACCTGCGACATCTGTCGGGCTCACCGCGAACACAGGGCCGAGTGAGGCCATGCCGGGATTTCCCGGAGCGCTGGCGACCTCGGAGACGAGAGGCGACTGAGCGATCTTCCAGGCCAGGGCGTGCTCACGCCCTCCCGAGCCGACGACGAGAACTTTCATGGCTGTTGGCTGACGAAGCCGGCCCGCCTCGTCAAGCCTCCTCAGATGTAACGGCTTCCGCCGGGGCGAACGCAGGGGCGATGTGCGTCGTCGGAAAATAGGCGGTAAAGCGTGCGCCCTCACCGGGTGTGCTCTCGACCATCAGTCCGCCCCTATGACGATTGACGATATGCTTGACGATCGCCAGCCCCAGTCCCGTGCCAGGCTTGGTGGTTTTCTGTCCCTCCACCCGATAGAACCGCTCGGTCAGTCGGGGCAGGTGACTGCGCGCCAGGCCCGGACCGTGATCTCGTACACTGATCGCCGCATAGACCCGCCCAGGCGTCGCATCTGGCAGGACCAGGCTGAAGGCCGCCTCCATATCGCCTCTCGGCGCGCAAGCCTGACCGAGGCTGAGTCCGGCTCTCACCACGATCTCGACCTCACCACCCTGAGGTGCGAATTTGACGGCGTTTTCGGCCAGATTCTGGATCACCTGGAGAATCTGGTCGCGATCGGCCACCGCCACGGCTGCACCGGGCTTGCCCAGGGCGGTGTTGAAACGCAGGCCCTTTTCGCCCGCCAGGGGCGAGAGGCCGTCGAGGACGTCCGCGGTCAAAGTGGCCAGGTCCGCCTCGCCGGAGGGTGGGATATGCTCTCCAAGTTCGATGCGCGACAGGCTTAGAAGGTCGTCGATCAAACGGCGCATGCGATCCGCTTGGCCGTGCATAATGGCGAGAAATCGGTCCCTCGCCTCTATGTCGTCGCGGGCATGACCGCGCAGAGTCTCGATGAAGCCCGCCAGGGAGGCCAGCGGTGTGCGCAGCTCATGACTAGCGTTGGCTAGGAAGTCGGCCCGCGTCCTCTCGACCCGACGGATCTCGGTCTCATCGCGCAACCAAAGGACAGCCACTCGGACGTCTGGGTCCTTGCCCTCACGCGCCATCGGTGTGGCGCGCGCGCGCCAGAGGCGCTCGGGCGGGCCGCGCAGCTCCCAAAGCGTTTCATCCGCGACTGAGGCGTACAGCGCGGTATCGACCGCGTCGAGAACGCCCGGCGCCCGTATCACTGTAGAAAGCAATCCCTCAGCGCGCTGGATTCGAAAGGCTTCGCGGGCGGCGGCATTGGCGAACACGACGCGACGACTGGTCTGTTCGTCCTGGGAATGGCCTTCGATAATGAGAACCGGGTCCGATAGGGCCTCCACCACAGCCAGATCCCAGCCTACGTCACTCGGCTCCGCCGCGCTCGGGGGAGCTGCCGCGCGCGGCGATGCGCCGGACCAAAAGACGAAGCCCAGCGCCGCCGCCGAAGCTGCCGCAAGCGTCATTGCCGCTAACGGCGCAGCCAGCCCTAGAACCGCGAGCAGAGTCGGCCCCCCGACGGCGAGCCCGGCTAGCAATGCAAGGCCCCGTGGACGGGAACGGCGATCGGCGGAAAGGCTTTCTTCAGTCGGGCTCATGGGTCGAACAAAAAAGGGGCGCGCAGGGCCTTGCCTTGGCGCGGGGCTACATGGGAACAGTCTTCTCGTGTCGAAGGCGTGACAACCCTGCGATTTAAACCAACTTGGCTTGCCGACCGCCTCAAAGCCGTCCTATTCGCAGGGTCCATCACGTGCCGCAGAGTCATCCCTTGCGAGACCCATACCGATCATGACGCGACTTGAGCTTGCCGCCGCGGTAGCCCTCGCGCCCTTGATTCTGGCCGTGACCGCCCACGGACAGACGGTGACGGTGTCGTCGGGCACGAATACCCCGGTGGAGACCGCGACCGCCAGCAATGGCTCGCCGGCCAACGTTGACATCTCGTCTGGCGGGTCGATCAACCTTCAACAGACAGGTCAGACAGCCGCCACGCTTAACAGCAGCAATAATCTTTCATTGGAAGGCCAGATTGGCTCGACAAACCTGAATAATACTGTCGGAGTTAATCTGGTCGGCGGAAATACCGGTTCGTTCAACGACATCGGCACAATCCTGCTGACAGAGACCTATCAGGCAAATACCGACCTCAATACCGGAGTGCTCTACGGTCCGTTCGCCCAGGGATCAGCGCGAACCGGAATACTGGTTAACGGCGCCGGCGCCCTGAACGGGGGCGTCATCATGACGGGTGGCCTCACCGTGCTTGGCAATAATAGTTATGGGGTCCAGATCCTTTCACCGATCACTGGCGGGTTCACAACCGTCACCGTCTCGCCGACCACGTTCACCAGCTCCACCTCCGTCACGGTGGGCGCCGGCTCGATCAGCATGACGGGCTCCAACAGCGTAGGTTTCTATTCGGCCCCCGGGGCGTCAATCGGCGGCAATGTCAACCTTTCGTCAATTACGGTCACCGGGACCGGTTCCCAGGGCGTGAACATCATTGGCAACATAGGGGGCGCCCTCAATCTCTCGGGCGCGGTGACGATCACCGGCTACCGCACCACGTCCCGCAGCACTGTCTCCTACATTCAAGGCGCCTATACTGCGGGCGAGCTGACTCAGAGTGGCGCCGCCGTGACCATTGGCGGTCAGGTCGGAGGCGGCATGATTATCAGCGCGCCGCCCGTGGTGCTGTCCGCGACCAATCCCGATCTCGACAATAACGGCGTTCCAGATGCACAGCAGGGCACCGGTTCGATCACGTCCTACGCCTCAGCCCCCGCCCTGTCCCTGGGCGTGTCGGGCCAGAGCGGCGGGCTCGGCGTGTTGCAGGCAGGGACGGGAGTCACAGGCTCACAGGTCAACGCCTACGGCTTCGTCAATCAGGGCTCGATCACCGGGGACGCCCTGTTCGATCCCGTGACGACGCCAAGCCTGACGGGCGTCCTTCCTTCTGTGGCGGTGACCGTAGGCACTGGCAGCACTTCAAATGCCTTCCTGATCCAAGGCGGACTGGACAATGAAGGCACCATAGGCGCTCAGGCGTATCAGGCGAGCGCCACAGCGGTGCATTTCCTTGCCGGAGGCCAGACGCCGCTCATCCTCAATAACGGGCAGATTTCGGCCATTTCCACCCAACAGACCAGTGAGGCTGCCGGATATGCCCCGGTCTCGGTCTATGGCGTTGTGATCGACTCCGGTGCGGTGGTGAACACGATCATTAACAATGGCGGCATCACCGCCTCGGTCAACGGCTATGGCGGCGCCGGGGCGCTGGAGTCAGGGGCCATCGTCGATCGTTCGGGAACTCTGGCCAAGGTCGTCAATACGGGTTCGATCAGCGCCGCCCCGGTCCAAACCGTGATCACCAACCCCATGCCGATTGGAGCCGAGGTTGCGATCGACATGTCGCAAGGGACCGCCCCGGAGAGCATCACTCAATCGGTTAACGCCAGCCTGCCGACATCCGCGGCCTACAGTCAGGCCAATACCTATGTCACAGGCGCTTATGTGAGCTATCAGGGCAATATCTACGAAGCCATCACGACGGTGACGACGGGCGAGGATCCCATCGACTACCCCACAGCCTGGCGCACAGTCGGCGCTGTTTCTCCAAGCATCTCCGGGGACATCTACTTCGGCAACGGCGGCTCGACCCTCTCGGTGAATGCCGGGACAGTCACCTCGACGACAATCAATCTTGGCATGGGGATCAACGCCGTCGCCATCAACGGTCCGGCGGGGTCAGGTCCCAGCGGTGCGACGGTGACGGGCTCCATCCAGGAGGGGTCGGCCGCGAGCGGCGGCGTGGGCGGGCTGACCATTTCCGTCAACAACGGCACGCTCGACGATCTCAACCCCAATACGATCGCCGCCAAGAGTGTGAATGTGGGCAGCGGGGGCCTGCTGAGGGTGGCGGCGGACCCGGCGAACAACATCAATACGAAGTTTCTGACCAGCGGCGCCTCGACGTTCGCCAATGGCGCCCAGGTGGGTCTGACCCTGGTGAGTTTGCCGTCTCAGCTTCAGCAGACTTTCGTCGTCCTTGAGACCACGGGAGCCGGCACACTCAGCGTGGGAAACTTCGGAAACTCCTCGATCTCGAATGCCCCTTATCTGTTCTCCGCCGTCCCAGGCTATACCCCTATCGGAAATCAAGGCGGCGGTGAAATCACCCTGACCGTCACCGAGAAGAATGCCCAACAACTGGGTCTCAACACCTCCGAGGGCAGGGCTCTGAGCGCGGTGATTGCCGCCTCCGCAGCCAACCCCGCGATCGTCTCGGGCCTGGTTGGGCCGACCACCCAGAGCGGCTTCCGCGCCGTCTATGACCAGCTTCTGCCCAATCAGGGTCAGGGCCTTTTCGATGCGCTCGACGCTGCGGCCCAATCCATCGCGGACATGACCGCGACCAACCCCGACAACGGCAAACAATCGCCAGGGTCAAGCCTTTGGGTGCAAGAGGTCAACGAGAATATCAGCCGCACCAGCGTCAACAGTCCGGCCACCTATACCAAACTCGCGGGTCTCGTGGCCGGGCTCGAGCATATGGGTGAGGGCGGTGGGGCCATCGGCCTCACTCTGAGCTTCATGAACGGCAATGAATTGCCCCAGGCTCAGCAGCAGGGGTCCGGCGTGACCTCTCAGTTCCTGATGTCCAGCCTCTACTATAGACGCGCAATCGGCGGCCTAACGCTGGATATGCAGGCGGGGGCAGGCGGAGCCTTCTTCAACGAGCAGCGGACCTTCGTTAACGCGGGGTCTGAACTCCTGGCTCACGCCGTGTGGAACGCATTCATCTACCAAGGGCATTTCGGCGCCACCTACGAGCAGAAGGTGCTGAACGGCTATTATATTCGTCCCAAGCTTGCCATTGACTATCTGGGCCTGGATGAGGCCGGCTATACCGAAGGCGGTGGCGGACAGGGCTTTGATCTGGCGGTCAATTCCCGCCATAGCAGCCGGATGACCGGAACAGCCGAAGTCACGCTCGGCCACGCTTGGGGCAAGGACGCCTGGGTCCGGACAGAACTCAATCTCGGATACATTGACGTGCTCTATGGCAATGTGGGCGACACGGTGGCCAGCTTCGTCGGTGGCGGCGCCCCGTTCAGCATGACGCCTGATGCCAGCCAAGGCGGCTGGGGCGTGATCGGCTTCTCCATCAAGGCCGGTTCGGCATCGTCATATTTCGCCCTCTACGGCGATCTCGAATATCGCAATGGCGAGCAAATCTACGACATCGGCCTGGAGGGAAGATCCGTCTTCTAGTCGCGAGCGTAGACGTTCGGCGCTTGGGGGGAATGACGCCGAATGACCTTCGAACATGTCCTGGCCGGCTATGACCGCTTTGCGTTCACCGACCCAGCTGGGCGTTGGACGCGATCAGTTTGGCGGAAAGGCTCCGGCCCGGCTGTTATTATCATACACGAGATGCCGGGTCTGCATCCGCTCGTCGTCCGGTTGGGCGATCGGGTGGCAGAGGCTGGGATGACCGTACTTCTGCCGAGTCTGTTCGGCCAGCCTGGGCGCCCGGTGAGCCTCGGCTACGCTGCAGCGGAGTTGTTCAAGGGCATCTGCATTAGGCGTGAGTTTGATGTCTGGGCAAAGCACCGTTCCAGCCCCATCATCGACTGGTTGCGGTCCCTCGCCGGTCACGCTCACACAGAGTGTGGCGGCCGGGGCGTCGGCGCCGTGGGCATGTGCTTCACGGGAAACTTCGCTCTGGCCATGATGACTGAACCCGCTGTGGTGGCGCCGGTGCTCTCTCAGCCTTCCCTTCCCATGGGTCTGGGGCGCAATGACGCGTTGGGTCTCAGCCCTGGGGAGGTCGCCTGCGCGCGCCGTCGCTTCGAGGACGAAGATCTCTCGGGCATGGCGCTTCGCTTCAAGAGCGATATCGCCGTCCCTGACGCCCGCTTCCGCGAGCTGGAGCGCCGCTTCGGCTCGCACATGGAGCTGATTGAGCTGGAGGATACTGATGCGGGCGGCGATAGCCCCCTGCCGCCGCACTCGGTCCTGACGTTGCACCTTAAGGACAATGATCCGCACGGCGCCACCAAGCAGGCGGAACAAAGACTCATCGCCTTCCTCAAGGCGCGGACGTCGGGCGCGCCCTGGCCGCCCGAGACCAGACGACGGCGCGCGCGATAGGCTGTTTTCATAGGCGCGATCGCGCTTTAGAGGCAGTTCATGCGCGTCTTCCCCAAGGCCCGACGGACGATCGCGTGGCTGGGTCTGTGCGGCCTTCTCAGTCTGCAGGCCTGCGCCACTCCCGAACGCCTGGAGGCGGCCGGCGATGTCCACGCCCTCCTCGTCTCGATCCGCGACGGTGACCGCGCCGGATTCGACGACCATATTGATCGATCTGCACTGGACGATGAGATCCAGGCGGCCCTGGTCCATCGCTCTGAAGCCGCAGGACTTGGCGGAACAGGTGCGGGTCTGGGCGTGCTCGCCTCTGGTCCCTTGTCCCGTGTGGCCGGGGGGCTGTTGCTTCGACCGGAGGTCTTTCGCGCCGTCGCCTATGCCTACGGCTACCGACCGGGCGAAGCCCTGCCCCGGACCTTAGCCCTTGCGGCCGTGCTGCGGCCGCAAGGGGGCGGGAGGATCTGCGCAATCGACCCGAAGACCGGTTCGTGCCTTCTGAGCTTTACGCGGGAAAGCGGGGTTTGGCGCCTGACTTGGGTCAACCTCCGGGTGCTTAGGAAGGGGACAGGTGAATGAGGCTGTGGCGCTGGACCACAAGGGGAGAGCGAAGACCCGGCTCGGCCATATGGGCGCCGTTTGTGGCGGCAGTGGCCGCAAAGGCGATCGACCCCAAAAAAGGGTGCGCTGTCTGGGCTAAACTTACCTCGACGAGGCCCACTCTAGGGCTGGCGGCTCTGGCGCTTGCCCTCTCGGCCACGGCCGCTCAGGCGCGCCGCCATGTGTTCTCCTATGACCCCGCGGACGCCGCGACGCGCCAGAGCGCCGGGCCTGTCACCCTGGACATCGAGACGAATCTTCTGGGCGGGGTCACGGTGCTGGATGTCCGCTCAACTGTGGCGGAGGCTAACGCCGACCTCAAGCGGGCTGATCCTCGGGTCCTGGGCGGCGGTGGGTTGAAGCGGCTGACTGGCTCACGATCAGGTTGGGGAGAGTTCTACGCAATTGAACCCGCAGAGCAGGGCGCACAGCTGATCGACGCCCTGTGTCCGGGATCGGAACGGGCCTGGATCGAGATGGGCCGGCCGAGCTTCGGCCACGCACTGAGAATGGCGGTAATCGGGAAGCCCAAGGACGGCGGCCCGCCGCGTCTGTGTCAGCAGCTAGCCTATGCTTTTCACGGCGAGTGGAAGGTCCCGGATTCGGGTCCCAAGATCGATGAGCGTGGCCTGGTGCGCCGACATTTTCCCGGCGGGCCGTAGGGCGCGGCAAGACGGTCAGCCTGTCAGGAGCCGCCCGCGAATTTGTTCCGCGAGAACGGACGTGACGCCCAAGAGGTTCTGGAAATAGTCCTCCAGTGTCATTCGCGCCGTGATGGCCTGGAAGGCGGCGTGCAGGTAGTCGGCGTGGACGCCCAGGGTCACACGGAGGGCTTCGTCAGACGGGGTGCGGCCCGTGAGATCGCGGATATAGGCGCCCATAAGGGGCGCCCGGGCTTCGATGCGGGCGGCGGCGTTGGTGGCCAGATAGTCGGTCATGAGGTCGCCCTCCGCCACGCCCAGCAGCCTGTGGGTGAGGGCCGCCAGGATGCCGGTGCGATCCTTTCCGGCGGCGCAGTGGATCAGGATAGGCCGTTCAAGCGCGGCCAGGGCGCGGAAATACTGTCCGAAAATGTCGAAGTGGCAGGTGTCGAAAACCGCCTGTCGGTAATAGCCGATCAGGAAGTCGTGGAAGGAGGCAGGGGAGAGATCCGATGTGTGAATATGTTCCAGCCAGGAATCGGGGCGTTCCTCGTCATTGAGAATCAGGGCCGCGCGGAACCGCGCCGGTCGGCGGGACGGCGACCTTTCGCGCTCGGTCTTGCGGCGAAGATCGACCACTACCGCCAGATCGAGGCCGCCCAGCGCCTCCAGATCGGCGTCCGTGGCCTGGGCGTGGTGGGCCGAACGCAGAAGAACGCCGCGATGGACCCTGCGTCCGTCTGCAGCGTCATAATCGCCATAATCGCGAAAATTATCCACGCCTTCGAGGCGCGGGAGCTCTGAGACCGCCAGCATGACGCCTCCTTTAGCGGGACCGTGAGACGATTCGAAGACCGCGCCGGAGGAGCGTTCCTGGAGATCGCGCGACGACCCCTGAGGCGCCTGGGTTCAATACAGCCCCTTCAGTGCGCGGCCGAATTTTCCTTGCGTCGCGCGGTCATCCGATCGAACTCGGCCCAGACCCCGCCCTCGCCGTGCCACTCGCCGCGCGTGGCCGCCTTGGAGTATTCCGTCGAGCGGGCCTCGAAGAAATTGGCGTGCTCGACGCCCGAGAGCAAGCTCTGCAGCCAGGGCAACGGGTTTTCTTTGACGCCATAGACTTCAGGCAGGGCGAGCTGACGCAGACGCCAGTCTGCGACGAAGCGGATATATTTCTTGATGTCCTCGGGCGTCATCCCTTGGACCTCTCCCGCCTCGAAAGCGAGATCGATGAAGCGGTCTTCCAGGCCCACGACAGTCTTGCAGCAATCGACGATGTCGTCGGCCACGGCCCTGGTCACCGCCCCTGTCTCGGCGTTGAAGGCGTGGAAGAGCTGCACCATCCCCTCGCAGTGCAGGCTCTCGTCGCGGACGCTCCAACTGACGATCTGACCCATGCCCTTCATCTTGTTGAAACGTGGGAAATTCATCAGCATGGCGAAGCTGGCGAACAGCTGTAGCCCCTCGGTGAAGGCGCCGAACATGGCCAAGGTGCGGGCGACGTCGGCATGGGTCCCGACCCCGAACTCCTGCATATAGTCGTGCTTGGCCTTCAGCGCCTCCAGCTCCATGAAGGCCGAGAACTCGGTCTCGGGCATGCCGATTGTCTCAAGCAGCAGGGCATAGGCGGCGATATGAATCGTCTCCATGTTGGAGAACGCGGCCAGCATCATCTTCACTTCCGTGGGTCGGAACACACGGGCGTAGCGCTCCATATAGTTCTCATTCACCTCAACGTCCGACTGGGTGAAAAAGCGGAAGATCTGGGTGAGCAGATTGCGTTCGCGGTCATTGAGCTTGGTCGCCCAGTCCTTGCAATCCTCCCCCAGGGGTATCTCCTCGGGCATCCAGTGGACCTGCTGCTGGCGCTTCCAGAAGTCATAGGCCCAGGGATAGCGGAAAGGCTTGTAGCCTAAAGAAGGGGTCATGAGGCCCGGAACGGTCTGGGGATGGGCGCGGGTCATTTAAGCCTCGGAATCGCGGCGCGAACCCCGAATCTAGACCGCGCCTTCGCCCACATCTAGTGGGCGTTATCCCCAAACCCGCAATATCCTGTGGGGGGACGGGACCTCACTCCTGCATGGCATAGATTTTGACGAGGTCGTAGAGGAAGTCCCGGCCGTTATAAAGCGAGCTGACGCGGATGCGTTCGTTAAGGCCGTGGACACCATTGCCGTCCGGGTCGCCGAACATGCCGGTGACGCCATAGGTGGGGATGCCCACAGGGGTCATGAAGGCGCCGTCCGTTGCTCCGGCCGTGAGCACCGGGATGACCGGGACGCCCGGCCAGATCTTTGCAGCCACGGCGGTGATGGGTCCCATGATCTGAGGCGTCAGGGGCGGCGCCTGCTTCATCACCTCGCTGCGGGAGTCGGGCATGGTGATAGCGATCTTGGGGTCGTCGACGATGCCGATCAAGGTTTGCCGCACCTCGTCCGGCGTCGTCCCCGGGAAGATACGGCAGTTGACATTGGCCATGGCCCTCTGGGGCAGGGCGTTGGTGGCGTGGCCGGCCGCCAGCATGGTAGCCACGCAGGTGGTGTGCAGCATGCCGTTATAACCCGGATCGGTCTCTACCTCCGAAGCCGCCTTGGCATCCTGTGGGTCGCTCGCGATGGCCTTCATTGCCGCCCCCATCTCGCCGCCGATAAGCGGGCCCATGGCTTCGAAATAGGCCTTCGAGGCGTCGGTCATCTGTACCGGAAATTGATAATGGCTGACGCGGATCAGGCCGGCGGCTAGGTGATAGATGGCGTTGTCCGGGGAAGGCCGGGAGGAGTGGCCGCCGGGGTTGGTGACCACGAGCTCGTAATCCTGAGGAAACTTCTCGCCTGCCTCCACGTTCAGGGCGATCGGTTTGCCCTGGGCGTCAAGGCGACCGCCGGCCCCCTCGTTCAGAGCGAAGGCGGCGTCGATCAGGGCCCGCTCGTGGGTCGCCAGATAGCTCGCGCCATTGAAGGCGCTGGCGGTCTCCTCCCCGCATGTGAGCGCCAGCTTGACGTCGCGCCGGGGTTTGAAGCCATCTGTCTTGAAGCGGCTGAGGGTGTCGACCCAGACCGAGGCCTCCGCCTTGTCGTCCGAAGCGCCGCGCCCGAAGAAATATCCATTCTCCTCCACCAGGGTGAAGGGATCGCGCGCCCAGTCTGAGCGCTTGGCTTCGACCACGTCGATATGAGCAAGAAGCAGCATTGGCCGCGCCTTTGGGTCCGAACCGTGCAGCACCGCGACCAGGCCCCCTTCCTTGGGATGGCCGGGTGCGGTGAACAGATGCAGGTCCGCTTCCGGGAAGCCCGCGCCTTTGAGGTGAGCCGCCATCCTCTGCGCCGCCAGGGTGCAGTCTCCATCGGAAAGCTCGGTATTGGTTTCCACCAACTGTTTGTAAAGCGCGCGGAAGGTGGCCTGATCGGGGCGTATCGTGTTGGGCCCCTCCGTCTGGGACGTCGCCTGCGACGCAAAGGCCTGAGAGGCCAAGAGCCCCATGCCCAAACCCGCCGCGGCCATCAGCGCCGCCACCCGATTGCGCATCTGTCGTCCCCCTCTGTCGGCGAGCCGACCGGACGCCGCAGAGAGATTAGAGCCACAGGCCCGTTATTGGGGTCAAGGCCGGCCGCGGCAGCGCGCGACGGACTGGGCTCCCTGATCCGTTTCAAGTCTTAGTCGGGGGCCCGCATGAACAGGATCTCTCACGCCATGTCCCGAACCGCCTTCGCCGCCGCTGGACTTGCGGTGGTCCTCTCCTCGCCGCTTTTGGCGATGGCCCAGGCCGGTCCCGTATCTCAATCGTCAGCCGTCGCCACGCCTGGTTTTGATGGGCGGGAACAGCGGTTCAAAGCTCTGCACGACATCTTGGGCATCACGCCGGCTGAGGAACCGGCCTTTCAGGCTCTCGCCGCCGCCTCCGAGCCCGATCCATCTCTCTGGAACGCCCGGCTTAGGGATCTGCGGGCCGAGCACGCCCAGATGGCGACTCTGACCACACCCCAGCGCCTCGACGCCATGGCTAAAATGATGGACGCCCGCGAGGCCATGCGTCGCGCCCGCTTCACGAGCATCGCCGAGGCGACCAAGAATCTCTACGCCGAGCTCACGCCTGAACAGAGACGGATCATGGACGCCCTTCCCGAGCTCCGTCACGGCGGCTGGGACGGACCTGAGCCTCACGGCGACATAAGGAACGGGAGCAGGACGCATGGCGGCGACTGGGGAGGTGAACATCCAGCCCCGCCGCTAGGGGCCGGCGATGGCGCTCCGGCGCAGAACAGCGGGCCCTGACGACCAAGGTCAAGACGCCCAACGCTTCTCCGGGCGAAGGTCTCGTCGCGAGGCGAGGGGCCCGCCGGTCATCCCTCCCCCCTCGACCGGCGGGCTGTCCCGCGCCCCGCGGGGGCTGATACTCAGTCCATCAGCTTCTGTGACAGATAGACATAGTGTCGGGCCCAGCGTCGGGCCTGCAGGTCGGCGTCGGCGTCCATGGCGTGGCCGCCGAAGGTGTTCTCGTAAAACAGTACGGGATCGCCCAGCGCTTCCATCTCAGCGGCGAATTTGCGGGCGTGGCCGGGATGAACCCGGTCATCCTCGGTGTTGGTGGTGATATAAGGCTCCGGGTATTTCACCCCCGGCTTGAGGTTGGTGTAGGCCGAATACCTCGCGATAAAGGCGCGGTCGGCCGGGATGTCCGGGTCCCCGTATTCGGCCATCCACGAGGCGCCGGCCGAGAGATGGCTGTAGCGCAGCATGTCAATCAGCGGGCTCTCGATCACTGCGGCGCCGAACAGCTCCGGATGCTGCGTGATGGAGACGCTGGTCAAGATGCCGCCATTGGACCTGGCATAAATGCCCAGGTGAGGGGGCGAGGTGATGTGGCGGGCGATCAGGTCTTCGGCCACCGCGGCGAAATCGTCAAAGGCGCGCTGGCGGTGCTCGCGCAGGGCCGCCTCGTGCCAGGCCGGACCGAACTCGCCGCCGCCGCGAATATTGGTCAGCACATACGCGCCGCCGCGCTCCAGCCATAGCTTACCCATTTCGGGGCGATAAGTCGGGGTTTCGGAGAGCTGGAAGCCGCCGTAGCCGAACATCTGCACCGGCGTCGTCCCGTCGAGCCTCATGTCCTTGGGGCGAACCAGGAAATAGGGGACATGGGTTCCATCCTTGGAAACCGCGAAACGCTGCTCAACCACATCCCCTGAGGCATCGAACTTGGGCGACAGGCCCTTGATGCGCGTCGCCGCGCTGGTCGCCGCGTTCACCCGCCAAAGGGCCGTGGGCTCCAGGAAGCTCTCAGAGGTGATGAAGGCGCGGTCAGAGCCGTGGTCGGCGGCGACCACATGCAAGGTGGATTTGTCCGGAAGGGCCAAGGTCCGGAACCGCCAGCCTCGCGCCCCGGGACGGAAGATTCGGATCTCGCCATCGACGTTATCCAGCATCTCGACGATCAGGCGTGAACGGGTCACCGTAGCGCTGACCAGGGCCTGGCGGGCGTCGGGCGCGAAGATGAGCTGTGAGGCGCTCGTGCGCGGATCGACCGCCGCCAGCGAGCCTTGCGGGATCGCGGCCCCGTGCGCCCCGGCCGCCCACGGCTCGTTCACCTGAACGATGAGCCGTCCGTCAAGATAGCCGTGCAGCTCGGTTTTGAACGGCAGGTTGAGAGGCGTGAGGGCCCCGTCGCGGTCGAGGCGCAGATAGCGGGTGGAGAAGAAACTCGGACTGCGGCCGATCAGCGTCACCGCCACCTTGCCGTCGGCGTCGCGCAGTACACGGGGGAAGACTCGCACATCCGTCGCATCCCCCTTGAACACCACCGGCGCGGTCGAAGGGTCTTGGCCGCGGCTGACGCGCCGGACCTGCGAGGGATAGCCTGAGGAGGTCAGCGTGCCGGGCCCGAAATCCCCAGCCAGCAGCACAGTGTCTCTGTCGAGCCAGACCGCATCCTGCTTGGCCCGAGCGAAATGGAATCCGTCCGCGACAAAAGCGCCGGCCTTGACATCGAACTCGCGGATCTCGACGGCATCACCGCCGCCATAAGAGAGGCGCACGAGGCAGTAGCGATCCTCTGGCGCCAGGCAGGCCGCGCCTTTGAAGAACAGGCTATGCCCATCCGCCTTGGATAGCGCATCGAGGTCAATGAGGGTGCGCCAGGTGGGGGCCGACCGATCGAATTGGCTAACCGTCGTCTCGCGCCACAAGCCATGCGTGTGGTCGCCATCTTGCCACAGGTTGTCGACCTCGCCTCCGAGGAAGCCTGGCGTGGGGATGCGGTCCTTGGCTGTGAAGATGGTCAGGGCCTGGCGGCGGAAGACCTCGAATCGGGGGTCGGTCTCCAGTACCGCGGCGGTCTTGGCGTTCTGCGCCTTGACCCAGGCCATCGCGCGGGCGCCGTGGATGTCCTCCAGCCAGGCGAAGGGATCAGGGGCGCCGAGCGCGGCCGAGGGGAGGTCGGGAACGGCGGCCAACCCGGGCAGGGCGATCAGGACCGCACCAAGCGCCGCCAGCAAACGTTTCCGCATCAGACGCACCGCCCTTTGTGTTCGAACGCGCGCATCAGTAGAGCCTCCGCTGGGAACGCTCAATCGATGCGTTGCACGCTGACGCTGGCATGTGCACAAAGGAGACAGATTGAGGATCAATGGGGAGGTGGCGATGATGTTTCGGGCTCTGGCGGCGCGGTTTGGCGTGGGTCTGGGGATGGCCCTCCTCCTGGCGACGAGCGCCGGGGCGGCCCAGGTCGTCGAAGGCTATGGACATGTGACGGCGGTGGATCAACCCGGCGTCCCGCCCGAACCGACCCTCGACTACAAGGTCATCCTGAGCGTCACCAAGGCGGGGCCGGATGGCGCTCCGGCCATGGGGCTCGATCACGCGGCGCGTCTCGCAAACATCCTTGATCAGTTCCATGTGCCCGCCAATCACCGGAACATCGTCGTTATCCTGCATGGCCCGGCGACGCTCGCCGTTCTTAATTCAGTGGGCGTGAAAGCTCACGGCAAGTCCGCCAACCCCGATGCCGAGTTGATCGCGCGCCTGATCGCTGCGGGCGTGCGCGTCGATGTTTGCGCCCAAGCCATGGCCGGAATGAAGATTACCCGTGATGAACTCCTGCCCGGCATACAGGTGGACGAATCCGCGCTGACCACGCTCGCGACCCTGGAGCTGAAGGGCTACGTCCCCATCTTTGACTGAAGCGGCTTTTCCATCAGGATCAGGGGCACAGGTCCCAAGGCGGTGGCGGAGTTGACGCGTTCAATCTCGCGATACCCGCAGGCGCGATAGAGAGGTTCACCCGCCAGGGTGGCCATGAGTCGCACGGATTTGTAGCCGGAGTCGGCGGCCGCGGTCTCGCACAGACCAAGAATCAAGCGTCCCACCCCCTGCCGGGTATAGTCGGGGTCGGTGTACATGGCGCGCACTCTGGCCGGATCATGGGCCGGGTCGAGGAGAGTAGCGTCGCGCAAGCTGGTGCTGTGATCTCCTCCATAAAGGGTGGCGCGCCGACTCCAGCCGCCACAACCCGCGATCCGGCCTGCTCGTTCCACGATGAAATAGGTTTGGTCGGTTATGAGTTGTGTGTCGAGGCCCATGACCAGCCGGCTGGCGGCAATCGCTTCAGAGCTCAGAAAGCCCTTCTGCAAGGCGTCGATAGACCGGTTCATGATCAAGGCCAGAGCGCCAAGATCCGCCTCCGTCGCCAGGCGGTGGGTGAAGTGGGGCGTGTTCATCCGCGCCAGGTCTCCAGGACCGGGCCGAGGGCGGTCTTGAGGGGGTCGAGCCAAGCCTCGAAGCGCCGCCATTGGTCGAG
Source organism: Pseudomonadota bacterium (assembly GCA_021808285.1). Lineage (GTDB taxonomy): Bacteria > Pseudomonadota > Alphaproteobacteria > Caulobacterales > Caulobacteraceae > Acaudatibacter. The sequence goes on from JAKBBV010000002.1 coordinate 109,958, forward strand.
GCCATCGCGATAGATCGGACGGCGCACCTGCTCAGAGCTTACGGTCCGAACTGGCCGCGCCGTATCATGAAATCGAAGGCAAGAGGCTTCGAAGGGGAGGGCAAGACCGTCCAATAGGCGAGTCACCTCCCGCTCGGTGTCCTCCACGAGGTCCTCATAGATCACCCGGTGGATCCTTCCGGGCGCGACGGTGTCGAAATGGGCCATCAGACTCACATAATCCCGGTAGTAGAGGCCCAAATCTGTCAAGTCATAGGTGAAGCTCTGGCCTTGGGCGAAGTGCTGCTTAAAGGCTGAAAAGCCGGCGGCCATGGGATGACGCCGGACATCCACGATGCTCGCCTGGGGCAAGATGGTCAGGATCAGACCCAGGAATCGGAAGTTGTTCGGCATCTTGTCGACAAAGCGTGGTCGATCCGTCCGCCGGTGCACACGGGTGCGGTCGAGATAGAGCCCCCCGAGTGCGGCGAGGTCGCTTGCCGAAAGCGCGGCGAGAATTTCCGGGTAGGCGCCTTTGTCGCCCAGAGCGTCGAGACCGTCGGCGATGATGCCCAGGTCCGGTAGCTCCATGACGCCCTCCACGGCGGAATGGCTGGCGAGGATTTGCTCAACCAGGGTTGAGCCGGAGCGCGGTAGGCCGACGACGAAAATCGGATCTGGCGCGGGGTGGCCAGCCTCTGCTCGCGTAGCGAGAAAGTCGACGGTGAAGAGGGATTTTGCACGGTGGACCTGCTCGGTCAGGACGGATGCATCGTACGGGTTGGCGGCGCGTCGCAGCCGCGCACCTTCGCAATAGGCTGACATCGCTCCGGCATCCTCGGCGCGGTCCTCCAACAGCTTGCCCAGGGCGTAGTGGAAGTGGAGACGGTCGTCATACGCCAGGTCCGATCGCGCCAGTTGAACCCGGATAGCGGCCTCGTCGGCTTCATCGAGCGCGGCGATCTTGAGATTCGCCAAGCTCCAGTAGGCGTCCCCCAGATCGGGAGCCAGCGCCAGGGCTCGACGATAGGCCGCTACCGCCTCGGCCTGTCGGCCCACCGTGCGCAGGGCGTGACCGTGGTTGAGCCATAGGCGGGGCTGAAGCGGAAAATCGACCAGCAGCGCCTCGTTAAGGTCGATCACCCGGTTGAAGTCGCCGACCAGGGCGAGACTGGCGGACATCAAGTTGCGATAGGCCGGTTCATGCGGGTCAAAGGCAAGCAAGCGTTCGAGGTGCGGGAGAGCTTCGGGCGCCTTTTGCTGTTCGAACAGGGCCTGAGCCAGGAGAAAGCGAGCGCCGTAGTGGTGAGGGTCGCGGACGAGAAGTCGTGTGAGCGGGGCCTCAGCCTCTGCAAAGCGGTTCTGGCGCAGGAGGGTCTCGGCCATTAGGCGCAAAGCTTCGGGGTGATCAGGAGTTTTGCGCGTAAGGGCGGTCAGCTCCCGTTCGGCCGCCGCCAGTCGCCCGTCATAGAGCGCCTCTGCCGCGCCACGCAGGGCGGGGTCTTTGATGCTGGCGCGGCTGAGCTGATCGAAGGCTGCCCGGGCCCCGGGTTCGTCCCCCTTACGAAAACGCAGATCCCCCAGAGCGCGCCAAGCCTCGGCGAGATCAGTCCGGTGTTCCACGGCCCGTTGCAGGCTTCCTTCCGCCGCTTCGACGTCTCCGAGCTTTTCCTGGACCAGGCCTAATTCATAAAGGGTAAGCGGCGCCTTCGGGTAGGACCGGGCCAGACCTTCTAGGATCGGTCGCGCCTCGGTGAGTCGACCTTGCCGACGAAGCGCCGATGCGAGAATGAGGCGAGCCCGCGGGTCCACCGGGGCCTGAGCGAGCGCCGCACGGGCGTCCCGCTCGGCTTGGGCCGGGTTGGAGCCAAGTCCGTCCGACGCCCGTGCGATGAGGGTCTCGGCATCCGAAGTCACGGCCGGTTTCCTCGGAGGACGGGGAACAGACTCGAAGATCGATATGGATGCACGGTTCTCGAAGCCTCGACAAAAGCGGCCTCTCACCTCAAACGGGGTCCGCGTCTCGATGGCAAGACAAGATAACGGCGGCGGTCCCTGTAAGGGGCCGCCGCCGCTGAATGCAGCGCTATTGGGCGCCGTGATATTCGCTTACATCGAGTAGGCGTAGTGGTGAGCGACGGCGAAGGCGTGCCAGTCGCTTACGACCGTTCCGGTCAGCAGGATGCCGATCCCGCCGGTCAGGGGGGTCAGGACGGCGAACCACCAGGCCCACCGGTGCACGGACTCCATCGTGGCGTTGAATCCCATTGTCCAGCGCCAGAAAAGCGCCGCGCGTTCCAGCGCCGTGCCTCGATCGGTGATTTGCTCCAACTCTCGATCGCCGCCGTAGCGGCTTACAGCCAGAATCGTCGCCCCGTGCATAGCGAAGAGCAGGGTAGAGCCGTACAGGAAAGCGATAGAGAGGCCGTGGAAGGGGTTGTAGAACAAGTTCCCATACCGGAGTGAGAAGGCGTTCACCCACTCCAGATGGGGGAAGATTCCGAATGGCACGGCCTCGCTCCATGATCCCATGAGGATGGGCCGGATAAAGCCCAAGACCAGCATCAGCCAGATGGCTGCCGCGAAGGCCCAGGCGACATGGGTGCCCATGCCCAGGGCCTTCGCCCGGGTGTAGGTCCTGACCCACCACAACAGCACAGAGGCGGTCATGAAGAATCCGGCGATCAGCCACCAGCCGCCTTGGGCGAGGGGTGGAAAGAGACTGAGGCCGTACTCTGGCGGCGGCGGCTGAAGGCCAAGCCAGGGCAATTCGCGGAGAAACTGGCGCGGGTCCCAGCCGACCGAGGCCCACATGTTAAGCCCGATAATCTCAAAGGCGAGGAACCCACAGACCAGAGAGGCGACGCCGAGGAAGCCAAGATAGATGGGTCCGATCTGAGCGTTGCCCAGGATGCCCAACCATCTCGAAAAGCTCGGCTTCCCGTCTCGCGGAAAGCTGTGAGCGGGCAGAGCCACACCCATCTCGGCAGGGCCGCGGATTTGAATCTGGGTGAAGATGTTCTGATAGGACGCCATGATGTGATCCTCCCTCAGCCCCAGATCGGCAGGTTGCGCCACCAGTTCCACCATTCGGGCCAGCCCTGGGACCAGACCGGACCGCTCACCACGATGCAGATGGCGCTGAAGAAGACGGCGGCCAAGGCCAGGAATAGGCCCAGGCGATGAATGCCGAGCGTCCCGACTGAGTAGCCAATGATGTCGCGGAAGAACGTGTCTTCGTGTTCAGGGGTCTTCATCGCCTCGCCCTTGGCCGGATTGGCCGCCGAAAGGATCAGCGAGCCGTGCAGCGCCAGGGCCAGAGTGGTTGTGAAGAACAGCGACACCCCGATCATGTGAAATGGATTGTAATGGAAGTTCACATAGCTGTAGCCGGTGTTGGACACCCATTCGAGATGACTGAAAATGCCATAGGGGAAGGCGTAGCCCCAGGCCCCCATCAGCACCGGGCGGATGACCTCCAGGGTCACATAAGCGAGGATCGCAAAGCTAAACGCGAAGGGCACGTGCAATCCGATGCCCAGCTTGCGCGCGATCTCCACCTCACGCAGGGCCCAGGAGCCGAAGGCCCCGATGGCGCAGAGCGTGACCGCTTGCCAAAGTCCGCCCTCGCGGATCGGGGCGATCGCCAAGCCGCGGCTAGGGTCGGGGGGATTGATGCTAATGCGCCAAATGTCCCAGGTGGGGCCGATGGCGGCGCCGTAGAGGATCAGGGCTACGCCGAGCAGCGCAAAAAAGGCCGTCGTCACGCCAAAAAAGCCGACATAGAACGGACCGACCCAAAAATCGAAAAGGTCACCGCCAATCAGCGTGCCCCCTCGAACGCGATATTTCCGTTCATAGCTTAATAGGGCCATTGGGCCGCCTCCTGTCGATCCTTATGAGCTCGAGGGCGGCGACGGAGACGCCGTCTCTCGCCACTCGGCTCCAATGTCGGAGAAATGCAGGCCCGACCCACCAAGGTCGGACCGGGCCCGCATCCCCTTGCGGTGATCGACCGCGTGACGGGTGCGCTAACCGACCTGGGCCGGCGTCGCCGCCGGTGCAGGTGCAGTCAGCATCGCCGTCGCCGCCGCCGTGTGCTTCGCATCCGGACCTTCGATCCAGTTGAAGCGGGACGTGCTGAGCAGGATGAAATGAATCAACAGCGCCAGCACGAGCAGGAACACGGAGAGAGCGACGAGAACGCGTCGCGGGTCGAACAGAAGCCAAATTCTCCACATGGCGAATCTCCCTCCTCTAGGCGAAGTGCGAGAGGGCGGCTTGCCCCATCGCCTTCGCTGTGGTGGTCAGCTCCGCATAACCGTGCACGGATGGCAGCCAGGGCCGCCACTCCCAGACCAGGATGTGCGCGATGATTGCGATTGCCGTGAAGAGCATGAAGCTCCCCATGAAGATCCTGTGGAACTCCTTGGCTTCGGCCTCTGTCAGGCCGGATAGACTGTCTCGATCTGCCATGTAATCACCTCCAGTCACGCCGAGGCTCACCCCCGAGGAGGATCGCGGTTTCAGCGCTCTTCGTCGCGACGACCATCATCGTGACTTTGTCCGGGCGCGGCGTTCCGCCGGTCCCGATGGGTTTGGGATCTTGGTCGCGCGTCATGCGACCTGACCCTCAAAGACTGTAGCCCGCGCGCACCTGAGGCGATCGGACGTTACGCTTGCCTCACCCGCGAGCCGGGCGGCCCTTTCGGCGGCATCGCGCAGCCGCTTGGCCGCGGAAATGCGCACGAGAACGGGTTGCGCCTCCACGAGGCGATCGAGTTCTTGTTTGGCCTGGGCGTCCCAAGAGATTTCGGCCATCGATCGCGCCGGCGTCGCCTCCACGCGATCCATCTCTGCGGCCAGGGGCAGGATGTGGAACAGCGCGTCGAACAAGGCGTTACACACCTCCTGCAATAGGAAGGCTGCGCCCGCATAGCCCATGAACGGGGTGCCAAGGCACCGGCGCACCACGGCGCCGGGGAATGAGGCGGGGATGAAGCACGACCTCCCCCCCAGTTCCGCCAGGTAGAGGCGCTCGTTGATGCTGCCGAACAGGATCAGCGGCGGGGACTCTTGGAGGGCGCGTTTCACGGCCGAATTGTCAGGTTTGACGCCCGCCGTGCGGCTAATGGCGAAGGTGCAGGGCAGACCCAAATCCGCTTCCAGAAAGCGCCGCACTCCCCTTGCATAGGTCGAGTTGGCGACGATGCCGAAGCTGGCGGTGCCGAAGAAGTCCTGGGTCACCGAGCGCCAGAGGTCCCAGACGGGTTTGAGCGTCGTGTGTTTCTCCCGAGCGATGAAAGGCTCGGGGTCGAGGTGGAGAAGCTCCCCCAGCTTACGCAAGAACCGGGTCGTGGAGTCGATCCCGATTGGCGCCTGCAGGTACGGTCGCTCGAGCGTTTCGCAGAGGTGGCGGCCGAATTCGCGATAAAGGCAGACATTGACCTCTGCGTCGGCCAGATTTCGCACGTCGGCCAGATGGCTTCCGAGCGGGAAGACCATATTGATCTCTGCGCCTATGCCCTCGATCAGGCGCCGAGTCTCGGCCAGATCGGAGGGCAGATTAAACATGCCGTAGGTGGCGCCGATGATATTGACCCTGGGCTTGGCGCCGGCGGGGCGAGCCTTGGCGGGAGGCGGCTTCTTGGGCCCGAACTGGGTCCATAGCCAAGTGAGAGCACGGTCCGCGCTCTGCCATTGATCCTCGTCGATCGTGCGCGGCAGAAAGCGCTGGATATTGGTTCCCTCTGGCGTGACGCCGCCGCCGATCATCTCGGCAATGGAGCCGGTCACAACAACGGCAGGCAAATCGGGATCGAGGGTCCGCCACGCGCGCTTCATCGCGCCTTCGGTGCCATGCTGGCCCAGTTCGTCCTCGCCCAGACCCGTGACAACGATGGGTAGCTCATGAGGCGGCAGGCCATCGGTGTAATGCAGCACGGACGTCACAGGCAGGTTCTCGCAGCCCACCGGTCCGTCGATGATGACCTGCAGCCCCTTGACGGCGGTGAAGGCGTAGACGGCCCCCCAGTAACCACCCGCACGATCGTGATCGAGGACGAGCGTCATGTGCCGACCGCCTCCTCCTGTTTGTGCAGGGCGGCACGGATCTTGGCGTAGCGCGCCTTGAACTCCGGTCGGGCGCGGGGGACATCCTCCCAGACGCCCGCGGTCTCGCCGGAACCTACGCCCTCGAAAAAGGCGCTCATGCGATCGAACCGCACCTTGTTAGCCAGCGCCGCATTGATAACCTGAGCCAGAGAGCCGGCTCCGGCCGGGCCCATTAGCGGACGGGCGGAGATCAGATTGGTGAAATAGAGTGCTGGAATCGCCCGCTGTTTGGCGGCCTGAACAACCGGCGTGGTGCCAATGACCAAATCCGGGCCGTAGGTGTCGACTGCGGCGAGGTCCTGCTCCAGACTGGCGCGATAGCGTACCTCCACGCCTTGGGCTTCAAGCCAGTCGCGATCCGGATCGGACCATACGGTTCGCGGACAAGCGGTGCCGACGTAAGGAACGTCCGCTCCACTCTCGATCAAAAGCCTGGCGACGAGAAGCTCGGAGCCTTCATAGCCGCTGACGGTAATGCGCCCTTGTATAGGAGCCTTGGCCAAGGCGGCGGAGATGCCCGACAAGACTGCGTTCTTGGCGGCGTCGATCTTGCGTCTTGGTGCGCCGGTCACCTCAGCCACGGCCTCCAGCCATGCCGCGGCGCCATGGCGACCAATGGGAGCCGATCCGACGATCCTTCGTCCCGCGGTCTCGAACTCGCGGACTGAGGCGGTGTAGAAGGGATGGATAGCCGCGACCACGGCGCAGTCCAGCGCCGCGTAGAGCTCACGCCATTCCCGCGTCGGAACGACGGGACCTGCGGCCAGCCCCAGAGGCTCCAGCATCATTCCGATGCCCACTGGGTCGGCCGGGAACATCTCGCCGAGCAGGGCCACTGTCGGCTTGTCGGCTCGGGAGCGTGGCGCGGCGACGGGGCCGTTCTCAGCCTCGGTGCGCGCATAACGCAGCATGGCGCCAGCCAGGACGTCCTTGGCTTCGGCATGGGTCGGAATACCGAAACCCGGCACATCTATGCCGATAATGCGCACGCCCTTAATCTCTTTTGGCAGGAGCTGCAGGGGCACGCCCGAAGCGGTCGGCACGCACAGATTGGTGACGACGATAGCGTCATAGAGCGCAGGGTCAGCCAATTGGTGGACCGCCTCGCGGATGTCCTCGAACAGCTTGCCGGTGACCAGGGTCTCAGAGTTGAACGGGACATACCCCACCGTGCGGCGGGCGCCGTAGAAATGGGATGTGAAGGTTAGGCCGTAGACGCAACAGGCTGAGCCCGACAGCACAGTCGCCGTGCGCCTCATGCGGAGCCCCACCCGCAGGGATCCGAAGGCCGGGCACATGCTCTGTGGCTGGTCGTGCGGGCCCTTGGGATAGTCGGCCGCGTATCTCTCGAGGGTTTCGGACTTTCCGGCCTGGGCCGCAGCGTCACGCAGCACCTCGGCGCCAGCGTGGCAACCCGCAGTCCCCGCTTCGGAGCCCAAGAGTGGTGTCGCTGTATCGCGAGAGGGAGACGCCGAACCATCCATGCCCTACACCGTGTCGTAAACAACTTCGAGGGACGGCTTCGGAGCGAAACTTGCGCCGCGCATGTCTGATTGTGTGGCCGGGGTGAGAATGACTCCGTTCCCAACCTGATCGGGGGAGAACAGCCCCAAGAGGCCCTCCTGGGTCAGGGGGCTTGGTCGCAACGGCGGGGCGGCGGCGACATTCGTCGCCAAACCCTCGAACAATGGTCCCCAGCGATCGCCGGGACGGCCGATGATCTGGTAGTTGGCGGACTTTCGGCGAATGTCCTCGTCCGCGGGAATGGCGGCCAGAACCGGAATGCCCACCGCGTCGGCGAAGGCGTAGGCCTCGCCGGTGCCGTCATCCTTATTGATCACCATGCCGGCGACGCCGACATTGCCGCCCAGTTTGCGGAAATACTCCACAGCTGAGCAGACGTTGTTGGCGACATAGAGCGATTGGAGGTCGTTCGAGCCAACGACGATGACCTTTTGGCACATGTCGCGCGCAATCGGCAGGCCGAAGCCCCCGCACACCACGTCGCCTAGAAAATCGAGCAAGACATAATCGAAGCCCCACTCGTGGAAGCCGAGCTTTTCAAGCAGCTCGAAGCCATGAATGATGCCCCGGCCGCCGCAACCGCGCCCTACCTCCGGCCCGCCCAGTTCCATGGCGAAGACGCCGTCGCGGGTGAAGCAGACATCCTCAATCCGCACGTCTTCGCCGGCTAGCTTCTTCTTGGCCGAGGTCTCGATAATGGTGGGGCAGGACCGACCGCCGAAGAGCAGGGAGGTGGTATCCGATTTGGGGTCGCAGCCGATCAACAGCACGCGTTTACCCTGTTGGGCCAGCATATAGCTGAGATTGGACAGGGCAAAGCTCTTGCCGCTCCCGCCCTTGCCATAAATGGCGATGATCTGGGTGTCCTTCGTGACCTCGCCCGTGGGAACGGGGTCGGGGTCTATAGCCGCCTCGCGCCGCAGAGACAGGGTGTCGATCAGGGTGGCGTTCACGGCCGGGTCGCTCTCTTTGAAGGCGTAGCCAAGCGCGGCTCGGCGGACCGGTGGATCCCCTTCGTCATTGTTTCCTCGCCCCGGCCCATCTGGATGCCTTTCAGGCTGCCGTCAGCGTTCCGTTGCTTCAGGTTGGCGCGGCAACGGACTCTGCAATGTCAATCTAAGTGGACAGTGTGGACTGTCAATCAAATTATACGTTCCCTGCTTGGGGTAGGCCGTGCGCGTCGTCCAGACCGCGCCAATCGAACACCATTTTCAGGCATGCAGGGTCGTCGAAAGCTTGGGCGTAAGCCGTCGCCGCCTCGTCGGGGCGACGCCGATGGGTGATCAAATCTGAAAGGTCCAACCGACCTTCGCTAAGCAGCGCAACCACGGCGGCCAGGTCCGTGTGCGTCCACTCCGCGGCGACGCGCAATCGGGCTTCACGCATAAAGGCGGGGGCAAAGTCAAAAGAGAGGGCCGCGTCGTAGAAGCCCGCAAGGACAATCTCACCTCCGCGCCCAAGGCGCTCGATGAGGCCCCCCAGAGCGGCGCCCGCCCCCGACGCCTCGCAGATCACCCGATAATCATGGCGATCATCCGTTGCTGGATCGACGACCGCGTATCCTTTGGCTCCAAGCCGGCGCTCCGGCCGGATCTCCCAGACCGTGGGCGCAACGCCGTCTCGGACCAGCGCCAGACGCGACAGAAGCCGGCCGAGAACACCGTGACCCACGACCAGCTCGGGCCCCGGTCCTCCCGCTAGCGCATGCCAGGCTGTGGCGGCCAGAGCCAGCAGGACGCCAGTCTCTCCCCACGCGGGATCCAAGGTTGCGACTCGGCTGCTGGCGGAGACCAGTCGCTGCGCAGCCCCACCGAAAAGACCTTTGACTTCGACGAATCCGACGGAGCCGGGCACAAATACGGTTTCGCCAATTCGCCCCCTCGCCTCGCTCCCTGCATCGATCACCCGGCCAACCGTTTCATAGCCCGGGACGAGAGGGTATCCGAGGCCTGGGAATGGCGGCATGCGCCCGCTCCAAAGCAGACGCTCGGTGCCGGCGCTAACTCCGCTCCACAAGGTCTCGATGAGCACCTCGTCGGCGGCCAGGGGCTTGAGCTCCACGCGGCGAAGACTGGCGTCCAAGGGGGCTTCAATGACCACCGCCCATGTCTCCATGACCGCCTCCCGCCTCGCCTCAGGGCCGCGCCAAAAGCACGCGCATCAGGGTGGGGTTGCGTGTCGCGACCTGCCGGACGTTGGAGAATCCGGCTTCACCCAACAATGCTTTGAGCCGCGCAGACGTGCGGGGCTGGCCCCTGCCCATGGCCAGGAGATAGACCGAGAAATAGGCGCCGGCGACGCGATCGCGGCCTCCCGTCCCGGACAGGGGCTCGGCAATGATCAGCTGACCCGATGACGGCAGGGCCTTGCGCGCCGAGGAGAGAATCCGCCTCACACCCGTGTCGTCGTGGTCATGTAGGATACGCACGAGGCTGATCACGTCCGCCCCGGCCGGGAGGGGGGTTTCGAGAAAATCACCCGCCACGCATTCGATACGCTCCGACAGGCCCTCGCAAACCAGCCGCCTCTGAGCGGCCTCGACAACAGCGGGCAGGTCGAAGAGGCGCAGCGCCAGGTGCGGCCAGCGCGAGGCTGCCGCCGACAGAAACACGCCAAGGCCGCCGCCCACGTCCATCAACCGGCGCCGCCCGCGGAGCGGGACCGCGTCGAGAATGTCTTCAGCCAGAGCAGGGAGCGAGGCTCCCATCAGGGTGGAATAGGGGGTCACGGCCGCCGTTGAGGCTACCCCCGCCGAGGACGCTCCCGCGTAAGGCCAATAGGCGGCCAGCCGTCCATTTTGGGGCCGCCCTCGGAACAGCGCCTCCGATTGCGCCAGATCGGCATACAGGTGACTATGGTGCAATACCAACTCGGAGAGCCCCGGATTACCGAGTAGCGCCGAACCTTGGGGTCCGAGGGCGACCCTCTCGCCTGGCAGCGACTCCACAAGTTCTAGAGCCTCCGCCGCCTTTAACAGGGCGTCGAGGGCTTCCGACGTCGCCCCGATCTCCTCGGCGAGCCTGTCTCGGCGAATTGGGCCCGCGCGGAGGATTTCGAGGATGCCCAGCCGGATCGTGGCGTCCAGGACCTGAGAGTAGACGAAACCCGCGGTCAAATCGAACAGTGCTGCAACCCGCGCCAGAGCGATGGGCCGGGTAAGGGGGCAGTCTAACGCCCGCTTGTGGAATCGGGGATCGCAGAGCCAGCGATTTCGCAGGGCGACCCAGCGTTCGCGCCAGGACGGCATGGTCCGGCCTGCCGCGATGTCAGGCCGCGCTTCGCGCCAACCCCTTTGGCGTCAACCGGGTAGCCTGCAGCGCCACCAACTCCTTGAGTTCGCGCGAACCTTCGCAGGGCGGAATTGCGTCCATGCATTCGCCGACCAGGCTTTCCAGACGCTCGCAAGCCCCGCGAAGTCCCAATTGCGCCACCAAACTGGGCCGCAGATGTGCGCTATCCTGGCCAGTGGGCTTACCTGCCTCTTGCGGTGTCGCCAAGGCGTCGAGGAGGTCGTCGGCGGCCTGGTAGGCGAGACCCAGGCGCTCGCCAAGGGCGCGCCAGGGATAGGGGTCGGAGCCGGACGCCAGAGCGCCGGCCATGGTCGCCGCCACGAATAGAGCTCCGGTCTTGGATTGGTGATAGAGGTCCAGGGGCGGGTCGACTTCGCTTTCCCAGGCTTGGCCCGCGACGATGCCGTTGGGCATCCCGACTCCGCGGCAGACAACCTGGATCAAGGGGGCAAGGCGCGTCTGCGCCCCCGCCCCGGCCTGGGCGAGAGTGGAAAACGCAAGCACGATCAGGGCGTCTCCCGCGAGCAGAGCTAAGGGCGCGCCATAAGCCTTTTGCACCGACGGACGTCCGCGGCGCAGGTCGGCGGCGTCGAAACAGGGCAGATCATCATGCACGAGAGAGGCGCAGTGTAAGAGTTCGATGGCCGTCGCGGCCGCCTCCGCCAAAGCCGGGTTATCGCTGCCGCAGGCCTTGGCGACTGCTAGGCACAACTGAGGTCGAACCCGCGCTCCTCCGGGAAACACCGCGTGTCGAACGGCAGCCATCAGCCCCGGTGGGGCAAGGCCCAAATCGGCCCGGCCAAGAGCGGACTCTAGACCCTCTTCGATACGGACGGCCGCGGTCGCTGGAGTCATCCTCGCCTCCCGAACTGCCCCGACGGATAGACTCTGCCATGGCGCAATTTGTCCACAAACTTAGACATATGATACCGTCCATGGCAATGGACATCGGAGGAGGCTTGGCGGAGCATCGGGTCATTGTGATCGGTGGAGGCGTGGGCGGTCTGGCCTGCGCCATAGATCTGGCGCGCTCGGGTATGGCGGTGACTCTCTTCGAGCGCGCGCCGCGGGTCGGAGGAAAGATTCGCCAGAACGAGGTCGCGGGAAGGGGCATTGACGCAGGCCCAACGGTGTTCACGCTGCGCGATGTTTTCGAAAGCCTGTTCTCGGATGCTGGCGCGCAGCTTCGGGACTATCTGACCCTCCACCCACTCAGCGTTCTGGCCCGGCACGCCTGGCCTGAGGGACCTTCTGTGGACCTTTTCGCTGATCCGGACAGAACGGCAGCGGCGATCGAAGACTTTGCGGGAGGCGATGAGGCGGCGGGCCTGATCACCTTCCTGGCCGAGGCGCGACGGATCTTCGAATGCCTGCGTCCCACATTTCTGGAAGCGCCGCTCACCGGCCCTTTTGGCTTGGCGCAACGCTTTGGTCTGGGCCGGTGGCGAGATTTGGCCGCCATCCGGCCCTTCGAAACGCTCTGGCACGCGCTCGGCCGCCATTTTCGTGACCCGCGGCTGCTTCAGCTCTTCGGCCGCTACGCTACCTATTGCGGCGCATCGCCGTTTTCCGCCCCGGCCACCCTGATGCTGATCGCCCATGTAGAGCAGGCTGGCGTATGGCGGATCGAGGGGGGGATGATTCGCCTGGCCGAGGCGCTTCACTCCCTCGCTCTGCGCCTTGGCGTAGATATCCAGACGGAGGTCGAGGTCGACACGATTCTCACCGCTTCGGGAGCTGTGTCAGGGGTCCGCTTTAGACCTCGCGATGGCGATAATGAGATCGCCAGGGCTGACGCCGTTGTGTTCAATGGAGATCCCGCAGCCTTGGCCGAGGGTCTTCTGGGCGCCGAGGCCGTCTCGGCCGGCGGACGACAAGGACCCCGTTCGCTCTCAGCTCTTACCTGGACGTTCGCCGTGCGAGCGCCGGCCGCTCCGCTACTGCATCACACGGTGCTGTTCAGCGCCGATTACGCGGCAGAATTCCGCGCCCTGACCCGCCGAAATGCCCTTTGGTGTGATCCGACCCTCTACATTTCCGCTCAGGACCGAGCCGATGCCCCGCTTGTCTCAGGCGAAACCGAGAGGTTGATGGTTCTGGCCAATGCGCCGGCCCTCGGACCTCGCGATAACCTTTCGTATCAGGAGATCGCCGCATGCCGCGACGCCGCTTTCCATCGACTGCGTCAGATGGGAGTCCGTCCCGAATTGGCGGAGGCGACCCCGATCCTGACCACCCCGCGGGATTTCGACGCGGCCTTTCCAGCGACCCGGGGCGCTCTCTATGGGCGGGCAGTCCGGGGGTGGAGCGGCGCGTTCCGACGTCCGGGGTCACGCAGTCCGATTCCCGGCCTCTACCTCGCGGGCGGGGGCGTGCATCCGGGGGCGGGCCTGCCGATGGCGGCGATCTCGGGCCGTCTGGCAGCGAGCGCCTTGATTTTCGACCTGGCTTCGAGGCGCCGGTGGCGCCGGGGGGCTATGCTTGGTGGTACATCGACGCCCAAAGCTATGACGGGGCGCAGAGCCTTGTCTTGATCGCCTTCGTCGGCAGCGTATTTTCTTCCTACTATGCCTGGTCGGGGCGCGGCGACCCGGAGAATCACTGCGCCATCAATCTGGCGCTCTATGGTCCTCGCTCCGACTCGTGCGTCTGGACCATGACCGAGCGTGGACGGAGGAGTCTGGAAAGGACGCCGGAGACCTTCTGCCTTGGGAGGAGCCACCTCACTCTGGACACCGAGGGGCTTAAGGTGTTCCTTGATGAAGTCGGGGCGCCCTGGCCCAAGCGTGTCCGGGGCCGCATTCACCTAAGACCGCTCGTGGTTAACGGCCGGACTTTCGGCCTGGACGTGGCCGGGCGCCATCTGTGGCGGCCCGTCGCGCCGTTGGTCGAGGTGAAGGTGGAAATGGAAACTCCGGCGCAAGCCTGGTCCGGGCTGGGCTATATGGACCGAAACTGGGGCGCGGAGCCTCTGGAGGCCGCGTTCCGGTCTTGGAGTTGGTCCCGCGCCCACGAACCGGGCGGCTCCGGGCGGATCCACTACGACCTTATCCGCCGCGACGGGACCAGATCCTTTCTGGCGCTGGACATCGGCCGTCATGGCCTTGCCCCGGTCGAAGACCGGGAACCCCTCAACCCTCTTGGCCGGACATTCTGGGGCGTGACCCGCGCCGTTCGCGCGTCGCCCGGAAGCCCGCTTCGGGTGAGAACTCTGGAAGACACCCCCTTCTATACGCGCTCCGCTCTCAGCCGGGAGGGGACGACGGGTCCGACCCGGATCATCCACGAAAGCCTGGATCTAACGCGGCTGACTTCCCCCCTTGTCCGCCTCATGTTGCCCTTCCGCATGCCTCGCGCGCTTTAAGCGCGACTCGATGTGTCGCCTTGAGGCGTCGCATCCGGGTCAGTAGCACCCACGGAAGTCTCAGGAGGCAATGCCGGCGGCGGGGAAGCGCTGTCGCGACGGACCGAGAAATATTCCCAGGCGCCCCATCCCAAGGCGGCGAAGTCGAATAACAGAAACTCCCAGAAGAACAGGGTGTTAGGCTTCATCCTGACCTCCCCTCGTGCAGTCTCTTGACGGGCGAGTTATCCCGCCGCAGCAGGTCGAGATGCGCCCCGGTGACGTTCGAGAGTCATGAACAACTCCACCGTCCAGATCAGGTCGCTCTCTGGGGTCCGTCTGGGACGGACAGGCGAGGGCGGTTGGGAGCCTGTGGGAGCCACCCGCGATCCTGACCCCGAAATCGCCGCCTCCACCAGAAAACGCGTCGCATCCATAGGAGCCTCCACGACCTCTGATGGCCGGGCCGTCCGCGAGAGAGCGGCGGAGCGAGCCATGAGCGCGGCCTTTCGCCAGGCGGGCACCGCCGCGCGCCCTGAGACCGAGTCGAGGCCGCGGCGTCGAACCTCCTCACCGATTTCGGCATAGAGGAGCCGAGCCGCGAAGATGGCGCCCCGATAGGCCGGCGCGAGGCCGGCGATGCCTGCATCCGCACGGACGTAGAGCCCCGCGGCGCGGCTCAGGAGGCGATCGATGACCTGGCTCAGAGCCTTAGAATGGCTGGGTGCGCGCAGCCAGCCGTCAGGATCGAGACCGGCCTCACGCATCCAGGCGCGCGGCAGATAGAGACGGCCGAGGCGAGCGTCCTCGCCCACATCCCGGGCGATATTGCTGAACTGCATGGCGACGCCCAGATCGCAGGCCCGCGCCAGGAGCGCCTCGGAGCGCGCGCCCATCAGGACCGCCATCATCGCGCCGACGGCGCCCGCCACTCTGGCGGCATACGCCTCCAGATCCTCGATACGCTCATAGACCCGTCCCTCCGCATCCCAGGCCAGACCCTCAAGGAGGGCCTCCAAGAGTGCGCGCGGCAGGTCATATTTTCGCACCGCATCCGCTAGGCATCGCTCTTCGGCGCTGTCGTCTGGCCTGCCGCCATAGATGCGGTCCAGGCGGCCCCGCAGGCGGTCGACAGCAGTCAGATCCCCACCCTCCAGGTCCACCATGTCGTCGGATAAGCGGCAGAAGGCATAAATGGCGCAGGCCCCTTCGCGCATTTCAGCCGGTAGCAATCGCGAGGCCATGTGAAACGAGCGCGACCCCGTGCGGATGACCTCACGACAGGCGGCCAAATCTGCGGCGCTGGCGAACATGGCTCACCCCCCCGCCAGGACGTGGGCGTCGGGCACGAGGGACTCCAGTATCTTGGCCGAGGACAAGACGCCGGGGATCCCGGCTCCGGGCTGGGTCCCCGCCCCCACGAGGTATAGACCCTGGACCTCTTCGCTGCGGTTATGCGGGCGGAAACAGGCGCTCTGAGTCAGGGTCGGCGCGAGGCTGAAGCCTGCGCCCTTCACTGAGCCGTAAAGGCGGGCGAAGTCCGGCGGTGCGGTGACGCGAGAGACAACGATGTCGTCCGCCAGCCCCGGTAAGAGGGTGTCGGACAGGCGTCTCGCGATCGCTTGTCTATAGGGCTCGGCCTGCACGCTCCAGTCGATATCGGCGTCCAGGTGAGGCGTCGGCGAGAGGACATAGAAGGCATCGCAGCCCTCTGGCGCCATCGACGGATCCGTCGCTGTGGGACGGTGCAGGTAAAGGCTCATATCTTGAGCGAGCGGGCGGGCGCGGAAGATGTCGTCAACCAGACCGCGGTAGCGGGGGCCAAGGAGGATGGTGTGATGGCCGACGTCCGGATAGCGGCGTCGCACGCCGAAATACCAGACGAACAGGCTCATGGAATATTTCGCCCGCGCCAGTCTCGCGTCAGTCCAGCGGCGGCGCCTGTGGCTTGGAATGAGGCGCCCGTAGGTATCCGCCGCATCGGCATTGGAGACTACCAGATCAGCGGCCAGGGTCTCGCCGTCGGCGAGTCTAACGCCTGTAGCGCGCCCTTCATGAGTGAGGATCTCGACCACCTCGGTCCGGAGGCGAAGTTCGGCGCCTTGGTCCTGCAGAAGTCTGGCCAGGCCATGAACCAGCGCCCCGGCGCCGCCCATGGCGAAATGCACCCCCCAGCGCCGCTCTAGGTGGGAGATCAGGCAATAGACCGCCGTCGTCTCGAACGGATTGCCGCCCACGAACAGGGGATGAAAGCTGAGCGCGACGCGCAGCTTCTCGTTCTTCACGAACCGCGAGACCAAACCATAGACGCTGGAGGCTCCGCCGAGCGCCAGAAGTGAGGGCCCCTGGCGAAAAAGATCTAGAACCGAGTTGAACGGAACGGCCCCCAGCTTTTCAAACCCCAGGCGGCATATGGCTTCACTACGGGCCATGAAACGGTCATAGCCGGCCAGATCCGAGGGCGAGAGGCGCGCGACCTCCGCCCGCATCGTCGCCGCGTCGGCATAACAGGTTAGGCTCTCCCCATCGTCGAACTGCAGGCGATAGAAGGGATCCAGCGCGCGCAGAGTCACATCGTCTGCGAGACGGCGGCCGCAAATCGCCCAGAGCTCCTCGAAGAGGTGGGGAGCGGTGATGATGGTGGGGCCGGCGTCGAACACGAACCCGCCTTCACGATGCACCAGCGCCCGCCCACCGGGCTGATCCAAACGCTCCAGGACGGTTACTTGATAACCCTTGGCGCCAAGACGAATAGCCGCGGCCAGGCCCCCGAAGCCACTGCCGATGATGACGGCGCGCGGCCGCGAGTCCCCCAAATTTGGCTGCGGCCCATGAATCTGAGGACGGGTCAGCATGTCGCCATCGGCAGGGTCAGTTGGATCATGATGCCTCCGCCGCCTCCGCGATCAGCGCCGCGGCTCTCTCTGGATCCTCCTCGTGGGCCAGGTGTCCCAGACCAGGCATCACGGCGAGACGCGCTTGCGGGAGGGTTTGGCGAAGCTCGCATGAGACTGAGGGAGGTACGGCGAGGTCGCCAGAGGCCACGACCAGCGTCAAGGGCGAGGCGAGGAGAGGCAAGTCGTTCAGAAGCGGTCTCAAATCCCAGTGGGCCATCATTCCCAACGTCGCCTGCACATGACCAGTCGTTGAGAAGAGCGCGCCATATGCGGCCAGCCCAGTTGCGTCGATAGAGGAACCCGTGCCGGCGATGAGCCGGCGAACCGCTTCGGGTCTGCTCGCTCGCCAGGCGAGGAACGCGATGGCCGCCGGATTTAGAAACAGGCTTCGGGTCATAGCCGAAACCAGCGGAAGTCCGGCTCCCGCAAAGGGTCGCAGCGCGGCGTTGATTCCAACCACTGTGGCTCGCGCCCTGCGATCGAGACTGAGTCTGAGGGCCACCGCAGCGCCCGCAGAGTGCCCGACCAGGACGCGGGGCGAGAGAGCCATGACGTCGAGCAGTTGGCCGAGGGCATTGGCCATCCCAGGTAGGGAAAGCCCGCCGTTCGATGGCATGGATGTGAAGCCGTGGCCCGGAAGGTCGATTGCGATGACGCGGAAGTCCCGGGCCAGTCGAGGCGCCACATCGCGCCAGGAGTGAGTGGCGGACCCGGCTCCATGAATCAGCAGGATGTCTGGCCCCTGCCCCATGATCTGAGCATGCCAGTTGAGGCCTGCGGCGGCGACAAATCTGCTGGCCTCGCGATGGGGCCATTTCAGGCCCTCCCGGGACCAGTCGGGGCGGGCCACCTCATCGTCCTCTCGCTGGTGAGGACGGCGTGGTGATCAGATCCGCCACGGCGCCAGCGCGAAGGAAGGGCAGTGGCGCATAGCGCGCGCCCATGGCCTTAGCGAAGCGATCACCATCGGGAGCGACGCGTGGCGCTGCATCAATATAAATCGCCTCGATCCCGGCTGCGCCGACCTGACGGCAGACGGTCAAGGCATCCTCCACCGCCCGAGCGCGTCCTGGCGTCCCATCGAGGGCGATGTTCGCGCGGCCATCGGTGACCAGCACAAGCCGCGACCGCTTCTGGCGTGCGCGCTCCGTCATGGCGAGGGCGCGCGCCGCCTCAAGACCAGCCGCCAGAGGCGTGCCGCCGCCTCCAGGTAAACTCGCGAGACGGCGTTTGGCTCGCGACAGGGATCGGGTCGGCGGCAGCAGGACCTCGGCGCCCAGGCCCCGAAAGGCTATCAACGCCACGCACGATCTATCTACGTAGGCCCGAGCCAGAAGGATCTCCACCGCGCCCTTCGCCTCCGCCAGACGGTGAATTGCCGTTGATCCCGACGCATCCACCGCGATGATCGTTGTTGCCTCCGGGTCGCGGGTAAATCGGCGTAGGCGGAAATCGTCCGGTCGCACCAGCAGACGGCCGCCCGATTGAAGGCCGCCGCCGCGCACCGTTTGCCATGGCGCCGCAGCTCGCAGTGTCCCTGGAATATCAAGACGGGCGCCGGGTCTCAGCCTGCCTGCACGCGATCCGATCGGCGTCCCTCGTGGGGCCTCGTTGCGCCGCCCCCGGCTCCGAGCGCTTGCCGCGGCTCCCCATCCTTGCTCCTGAGACATCGCCGCGAGCACCGCTTCAGGAAGCGCCGCCCGCACGGCCTCGACAAGCAGCTCGGAAGGAGTCTCCAGCTGCGCCCTCGGGGTCTCGTCGCCGCTTGGGGCCTTGCCGGGTTCGTTGAGGGGTGGGGCGGACGGAGCGTCCTCGTCGGGAAGGCGGCGTGCCCGCGGGGCTATGACCAATCGCGCCGCGACCACCGCATCTTCGGGCGCGATGCGCTTGGCGCCCCGAAGCGCCGCATGGGCGCGCGCGGCTCTCATGGCGAAAAGGGTCGCTCGGGGCGAATCGACTCCCCAAGCCAGCGCTGCGGCGCAAAGGCCCTCAAGGATGTCCGTGTTCGTCCCTCTGGCCGGGGCCCGTTTTAGAAGAGCTAGCCGCGTCCGAGCCGGTGTAAGGTCGGCGATCTTCCCGGCGCCAGACGCGCGCGACTCGCGGTCCTCCAGCCGAAGATGGAAGGCCAGCCGGTCTAGAAGGACCATCGGCATCGGGTCCTCATCATCCCTCGACTCGTCCAAGGCCGCGAGGATGAAGCGCGCTGGGGCGCGGAGGCTGAACCCTTCGCGTTCGACTCTGACCTCGCCGTCATCTAGGCCGGCGGCAACGCGAGCTGCGGTGGGGGATGAAAGGCGTTCTGCGGAGGGTAGGACGACGAGACCGCCGTCGGCCTCGACCAGAATCCCGGGACGGACGACCGGGCGCCCCAGGCTTAGACTTGCCGGAAGGTCCAGTCCGCCCAGCATTCTCTCGTCCTGGAGGCCTGCCGGCAGTCTTCTTACGGGCGCGCCTGACGGGAGCCCGCGGAGCAGCAGATTGAGCCAGGCGTCCCGTGCGGGCCCCGGCGATCCCCGCAGCGCGGCGCCGCCCAAGCCCTCGGTATCTAGAGCCAGAAGGCGCGCGGCGAGGCAGGCGTCGGTCCAGGCGCTGGCAGGCTCCGGAATATCCAGGGGCCGGGTCACGTGAGAGGGAGTTCGTCGAGCGCGCGCTGGATCCGCGCAGGCGCCCCGGCCTCATCCAGCGGGTCTCGACGCAGGCGATGTCCGAGCGCCAGGGGCGCCAAGCGTCGAAGGTGTGATGGACCGACGGAGCCTGCGCCCTCCAGGGCGGCCAAGCTGCGCGCCGCGCGAAGCAGGGTGATCTCGCCGCGCAGGCCGTCGGCCTCGACTGAAAGGCAGAGGCGGGATGCACTTTCCAGCACCCGCCGCGGCGTGCGTATCCGGGGCAGACGCGACCTGGCGAGCAGAATGGAGTCGCGCAACCTCGCCTCCTCACCCGCCCAGGCTCGGACAAAGCGGGCGGGATCGCGATCGAAGGCGTCGCGGCGACGCACCACCTCAACTCGCTCGGGAACCGTCTTCGGCGTGACTACCTCCACCGACAGTCCGAACCGGTCCAGCAGTTGTGGCCGTAGCTCGCCTTCTTCCGGGTTACCGCTGCCGACGAGCACAAATCTGGCGGGGTGCCGCACACTCAACCCCTCGCGTTCGACCACGTTCTCGCCGGAGGCCGCGACGTCGAGAAGCAGATCGACAAGGTGGTCCTCAAGGAGATTGATTTCATCCACATAAAGAAAGCCGCGATGGGCCTTAGCCAGGAGACCGGGTTCAAAACGCGTCTCGCCGTGGGCCAGCGCACGCTCAAGATCAAGGGAACCGACGACGCGGTCCTCCGTGGCGCCTAGCGGCAGATCGACGACGGGCGTCGGTGAGAGGATCAGTTCGCCGCGATCCTTTCGCCCCGACAGGGGGCAGTCATCTGCGCAAAGATGGTCGCGATCGGCGTCGCAGCGAAAACGACAGCCCGGGAGGGTGGCGATGGGTGGCAACAAGGCGGCCAGGCCTCGCACCGCCGTCGACTTCCCCGTGCCGCGATCTCCGAAGACCATGACCCCGCCAAGGCTGGGATCGATCGCCGCTAGGATCAGGGCGAGGCGCATCTCGTCCTGTCCCACGATTGCGGTGAACGGATAGACCCGCCGGCCTGTCATCTTTGCCGGCATTGTCACGTTTGGTGGTGGCCCGACACTGACCTGATCACGCGGCATGAGTCTCCCTCCCTTGCGGGGCGCGTCCGAGCAGGCCGCGCCGGATCAGATCGGCGAGATGACATGGCAGGGCGGCGAGCAGGAAGAATGCCGCGAGGGGCCAACCGTGAGCGCCTAGGGACACGCGAAGCGCGAGAACCAGGCAAACGCCGGGCGCGAGGGCAAGCAGCAATTCACCAAGCCTCGCCTCATGGAGGGCTCGCCACCCCAGAACCAGCGCTTCGAGCGTCAGCACAAGCAGGACAAGGTCGACGGCGCGAATCTCGGTGATCACGATTTGACCCCGCTCAGGCCGCCGACAAGCCGAGGAGTTGACCCAGATCCTTGAACAGGACCCGGGCATGGGCGGCCGGGTCGCTGCGAACAAGCTCCTTATTCATGTAGGCCTGCCAGGTCAGCCGCTGGACATCCGGGTCGGCGCACATCTTGACGAAGCTCTCGCGCCGCTTGTCGCTGCGGTACCAGAAGTGCTGCAGAAGCCCCAGAATCACGAAGGTTTGACGGTGTCGCTGCATAAAACTGCGCCGCGCCTCCCGAAGCGCGCGGGCGTCTCGCGTGGTCAGGAAGAGGTGCACGGCGTCCGCCGCCATGCGTCCCCCCGCCATGGCGTAATAGATGCCCTCTCCGGAGGCTGGGGCCACGACTCCTGCGGCGTCGCCAGCGACCACGAGGTCGCGACCGTTGTCCCAGCGCTTGAGTGGCCTGAGGGGGATCGGCGCCCCCTCCCGTCGCAGGGTGCGGCAGCCTTCAAGAGCCGAAGACCGTCGCAGGTCCGTCACCGCGCCGCGCAGGGAGAAGCCCTTGCGGGCGCTGCCGACGCCGATGCTGGCCGTGTCGCCGTGGGGGAAGATCCAGGCATAGAAATCCGGCGATAGCCGCCCCTGATAAAAGACATCGCACCGATCGTCTTGGAACTCCGGTCCAGAGGCCGGACTCTGGATGATTTCGTGATAGGCGAACACGCAAGGGACCCTATCAGCCCCCGGCAGGGTTTGCCGGGCGACCTGAGACCGGGCGCCATCCGCGCCGATCACCGCCCTCGCGGTCACGCGGCTCACCCCCGAGTCCTCACGCGATTCCACCCGGCCGTCGGGGCCTAGGCGCCGATAGCAGATGACGCTCCGCCCCTGGTCGTCCCGCTCAAGGCGCTCGAAAAGGCCGTCCCGCTGAATCGCCCCGGCTCGGACGGCCCGGTCCCGAAGCCAGGGGTCGAATAGCTCACGGTCCACCATACCGACGAATCCCCCGTCGATGGGCATGTCCACCTCCCGCTCGGTGGGAGAGATCATGCGGGCACGTCGGGCGCGAGCCGCCAAAAGGTGCTCAGGAATGGCAAAGTCCCGGATGAGCCGGGGAGGGATAGCCCCGCCACAAGGCTTGATCCGGCCAGGACGATCTAGAATGAGGACCGATCGCCCCATCCGGGCGAGGTCATCGGCGGCGGTGGCGCCCGCGGGTCCTCCACCGATCACCACCACGTCGAATACCGGGCTGCGTGCGCTCATCCTGGGCTCCCTCGAAATCTCGCGGCCCCGGCGAGACTCGCATTCGGCGCCGCCACTTCGACCGGGTCAAGGCGGACGGCCAACAGCCCAGCGAAGCTGAAGAGCAAGCCTTCGGTGGCGAATACAGACATGAAGGCGGGAGACGTCATGCGCAGGGCGTCGCGCAGGATCTCCACGGCGCCGGCGGCTGCAAGACCGCCAATGGCGAACGCCAGGGCCTGCGAGGCGCCCCAAAGTCCCATCCGCGCGCCAGCATGGTCCGGGCCGTCGGCGCCGGCCAGCCCCATCATTGATCCAATGGCGGCGACCGCGAAGATCCCATTGGCGAGGCCGAGCCCGAACAGGTTGAGGGAAAGGGGCCAGCCCGGGCCGACGGCTGCTGCTGCGGCCAGGCCAGCGAGACCGAGACCCGAACCGAGGCATCCGGCCGTTGTCCAGCGGCGCATCCAGAGCGCGCGGCTGCCCCGGCTCCGCGCACCGAGGAGCCCGAACAGAATCATCCCGATCAGGTCGCCCAGCTTCTCGAAGCCGCTGAGTTGGGCCGACTGAGCAGGGCTGAATCCGAAGACGAGGCCCGCAAACGGCTCAACCAGCAACTCCTGGGCGCTGAAGGCGAGCATGGACACGAAAATGAAGACTGTGAATCCACGCGCCAATGGGTCGCGCCAGACTCCAAACATAACCGATCTAAACGAGTCGGAGCCCCTTGTTGGCGGGTGCTCGTGTTCGACGTCCGGCGGCTCGGCTCCGCGCACGGCGAGCAGAGAGATCAGGAAGGCCGCCCCAGCTACGGCGGAGGCGGTGATCGCGAGGCGTTGGGTTGAAAAGTTCCTCAGAGTAAGCCCCGTGATGGCGGCATAAAGGATAAAGCCGACAATCATCATGAGCCAGGCCACGGATGCCGCCGCGGCGCGACGATCCGGAGCTGTGCGGACGGCCAATAGTGTCAGAAGAGCGGTGCCGGCTGAGCCGACCCCGGCCCCGATCAGGGTATAGCCGAACAGCCCAAGGAGCCCGCCCATCCATGGGCTTACACCGATCAGGGCCGCGGCGTCCGTGGCGACCAGCGCCCCGAGCGCCAGGACGCCCATGCCCCCGACAATATATGGGGTCCGGCGCCCGCCGGCGTCCGATCCGTGACCGAGGCGCGGGCGGATCAATTGGACGACGTAGTTCCAGGCGACAAGCCCGGCGGGAACGACAGCGGGGAGACCATACTCCACCACCATCACCCGGTTCAGGGTCAGGGTCGTAAGGGCGAAGAGCATCCCTATACAGGCCTGCACGAGCCCGAGTCTCAAGATGCCCCACCATCCTAGGCGAGGCGTCGTCATGTCCCGACCCCCGAGAGGCCGCCAAGCGCGAGCCCGCTGATCATCATGCCGACGACATAAAGCGCGACGCCCAAACCGCTGAAGGAGACGGCCCGCCTCATGGGATCTCGGATAAAATGCGTCATCAGAACGAACTGGGCAGCGAGGGCGACGGTCACGGCGATAGCAGCCGCGGGGCGCCCCCAAACGGCCAAAAGGGCGATCACGTCGAGCTGAGGCGCGGCCATGAGGACGCAGGCCAACCAAGCGGCGTTCTCGACCCCCATTTCCGCTTGCAGAGTGCGCACGCCCATCTGGCGATCGCCTTCGATGGCCTTGAAATCATTGAGCACCATGATCCCCATGGCGCCGAAGCTGTAGAAGCCAGCCAGGACGATGACCCTCGGTCCAGGCATGGCATGGAGGGTGGCGGCGGCCCCTGTGAACCAAGCCAAACCTTCATAACAAAGGGCCACAGAGGCAAGACCCCACCAGCCCTGAGCCTTCAGCCGAAAAGGCGGTGCGCTATAGGCCCATGCGAGGCAAAGTCCGAGGGCGGCGGCGGCGGCGACCGCGGGGCCCAGAACGATGGCGAGGCCTAGGGCTAGCCCGCTCCAGAGCACGGCGATGGCCATCCCCCAACGCCCCGGCACCCGTCCTGACGGGATGGGTCGGTCAGGCTCGTTGATGGCGTCGACATGACGATCGAACCAGTCATTGATCGCCTGACTGGCGCCGCACAAAGCCGGGCCCGCTAGGACGGCCCCGGCGAGGGCGAGGGGCCAGCTCCGTTCGAGCGCAGCGCCGGAGGAGGCGACGCCGCAGACAAAGGCCCACATGGGCGGAAACCAGGTGATCGGCTTAAGGAGTTGAATGATGGCGACGGGCTGCGGATAGCGGCGGGGCGCGCTGTTGGGAGCCGGTCTCCGGCCCAGGTCCGGAGCGCGTTCACGGGCGACAGCAGACCGGATCGCCAGATCGCTCATAAACGAAAGCGTTATGTTTGACGCCAAGGACTGTCAATCCAAATTGACAGTCCTTGGCCTTTCCTGGCCGGGGTGGACCCTGCCTATTTGTCCGACTGCGGCGTGAGCAGGCCGAACCGATGCATCTTGGAATAAAGGCTCTGGCGGCTGAGGCCGAGGACGTCGGCGGCTGAGGCGCGGTTGTCTTTGGTCAGGTCCAAGGCTGCCTCAATACACAGTCTCTCCACCAGATCGGTGGTCTCTTTCACGAGGTCCTTCACCTTGACCCGGCCCACGAGCTCGGTGAGCTTCTCCACAGATCGGCGCAGCTCCGGCGGCGTTTCCCCGCGCATCCCGGTGCGACGAGCGACCCGGCGCATCGTGAAGCCAAAGCAGGTCTCCGGTCCGTCGGGCGCGGTAACCGCGGACACCTCCACATCTTCGGCCTCATCGAGCGCCGTGCGTACGACTGTGGCGAAGTTCCGAACGGACCCGTGGTCACGGAGGTTGTCGACGAGAATGTTCCGGTCAAGACCTGGGCGTCCCAGGAATTGGCCAAGATCCTGGCCCTTCGCCTCGTCAATATGGGCCAAACGCACCAAGTCCAGAAACGTGCTGTTGGCGGTTATGATTTCGAGTGATGAGGTGGTGATCACGAAGGCGTCAGGCATGCGCTCAAGCACGGCCTTCAAACGACCGTCGCTGGAAGCGTCGAGATTCGATTCCGCCACCAGCCTTACAAGAAACTGCGTTTGCCGGTCCTGCCGAAACAGCGAGGCCTGGGCGAACAACGCGGTGTCCTGGCCCATCAGTTTGACCACCGCCGACCGCGGATGTGCGCCAGCCACAAGAAGGCTGGCCGCCGCCTCCTGACTGGCGGCGTCGAACAGGCGGCCGAAAGCCTCGCCCGCTTGAAGCTTCCTTCCCGCTCCGATCAGCGCTTCCGCTGCGGGATTGCCTTCGACAATCCTTCGGGTCGCCGCGTCGACGATCAGCACAGCCTCGGATGAGGTCTTGAACAGAAGCCGATAACGAAACTCGGCGTCACGCAGCCGCGAATATTCTCGTTCTAGGGTCTGCTGGACCTCGATCAGTTGCTGCTGGATCTCAACCGTCACCCTGTCATCGCGGCCAATGGCGATGACCTCGCCGTCCCTACCAGCATCCACAGCCACGAAGCGCATCATCAGCGAACTGTGTGACGGCGTGACTTGATTGACTTCGCGCCATCGGCTTCTGCCAGTGGCCGAAGCATCGCGCAGCAATTCATCGACCTTGTGACGGCTTTCGACCGTGACCGTGTCGGACCAAGGCCGGTCGAGCCAGGCATGGGCCCCATCACTGGCGATGGCGTTCCCGCCGACAGCGAGATCTCGAATGACACCGTGCCGGTCGATGACCATAGTCACATCGCTGCCAACCGTCAGCACCGACTCGACCACCGCAGCGTCGAGCGCGCCAAGCGATCCGCGGAGAAACCCGCGGGAGCCGTTCGGAACTGGGGCGGCGTCGCCTTCCATCGGCGTAAGTTTTTCCTGCGGTCTGGGCTGGAAAACGGTCCCTATCGAAGGGGGCTTAGAGCAATATCGCCAGGAAGCAAGGCCTGACTCGCCAGCATGACCGCATGCTCGCCGTCCATGGCGTCTGCGTCGGCGCCGACCGCGCGGGCCAGACCTGGGCACTCCTGACTGAGGCGCCCACCAAAGAGAACAAAGAGATCCGGATTTCGGGAAGCCGCGCGAACGTCGCGAATCTGCTCGGCGATCGTCTCGGCCGGCATATCGCGCGACGCGCTTACCCCAAAAGCGTCGAACCAATGGATCCGAACAGTGTCAATGAGATCATCTCGACTCTGTGATGTCTCAATCCAGGTACGCCACCCCGCGCTACGGAAGGCATCCTCTACGATGAACAGACCGAAGGTGTGCTGCTCTTGAGGGGCCGGGGCGAAGATGACGGAGGGCGAGCCCTCCCCAGACCGGTCATGCTGGGCCGGAGCGCCGCCAAGGGCTCGCACCAAGTGCTGCAGACGGCCCAGACCGACGGTCACTTCGGCGAACGAGGCCGTATCCTCGCTCCAGAACTCTCCTAGCCGTCGCGCGGTCGGCACCAAAAGCTCAAGTAGGACCTGCTCACGCGTGATCCCTGCGCTGAGGAGTTCGCCAACGAACACCGCAAGTGCATTGGGGTCCCGGCTGGCGGCGAGCCGGGCGAACACCTCGGTCGTCTCGGGACCAAGGTCTGGTCGGAGGGCCTGAATGGCCTCGATCTCAGTGTCGTCAGGTCGATGCGCGAGCATCAGCCTGGGAATGATCTCGCCCTCTACCATACGAGCAATGCCCCCGGCGCTGGCTCGCGTGGGCCTGGGGCGGCGTGGAAAAACGTTGAGGTCTAGCCGGAACGCGCCTGCTCTGTGGCGACCTCGTCCGGTCAAGAGCGAAAAAGGAAAGCTCGCCATGAGATTGATCTAGCCGCCCAGGGATAGAACTGGCCGCGGAGGCTCGCGGCCGCGCACACAAGGGCGTGAGACAGAACGCGCCCCTTCAACCGACAGGCCGTTTCTCCACTCCCGAAAGGCGCCGTTTCTTTTGGCCACCGTCTCCGAAAGGTCGCCTGTATCCATGATCCGCATGGAAAGGCCGAGCCCGCAAGATAATTTTTTCGGGCTCGCGAAAGTGTCAACAAACTTGGACGCTCCATTACCTTGACACATCGCGAAGCCTCGCCCTAGGGTTCAGCAAGCGGGCGCTCGCGCCCTGGGAGGGTGGCCATGTTGACAAGCGGCCCACAGACACAACGCTTTCGGATAGGCGCCGCGCTTGCGACATCAACGCCCCGTCATCGCGGTGGTTGGCTGGATGTTTTGACCGAGGGCCTGGCCCCTTGCGTCTGGCAGTCTCACATTGGATTGCACCCCGGTTTGCGCCCCCACGACGCGCCCGAGCAGAAACGGCCCCTGTATTCGGCCGAGGAACGCCATCGTCGCGACAAGACGCCTTGGACGACCGTTCAGGCGGTGCTGGCGCCGCTCCAGTTTTTGGCCTTCGCGGCTAGTGTCACACTTGTGATCCGGTTTCTGGAAACCGGTGTCGGTTACGCTGCGGCCACCGCCTCCATCCTGGTCAAGACCGGATTTCTCTACGCGATCATGATCACCGGATCGGCATGGGAGAAGGCCGTATTCGGTAAGTGGCTATTCGCCCCTTCATTCTTCTGGGAAGACGTATTCAGCATTCTCGTTCTGGTCTTACAGACGGCCTACTTGGTGACTCTTATCTTCCGTCTGGCTACACCGCAGCAACAGATGGGGTTGGCCATTGCAGCCTACGCCGTCTACCTCTTCAACGCAGGACAGTTCCTGCTGAAGCTGCGGACTGCGCGCATACAGGCGGCACAGCAAGTCCTGTGGTCGCCGGGGCCTCTGGAAGCTGTCAAATGAATGCTCCCCTCGCCAGATCGAGGACGATGCCTCGCGCGCCAGCGGACGCTAACATCGGGGTGCTACGCGAACGGGGGCAGCGGGAGGTGTTCTGCGGCCTGACCAGCATCGTCTGGCTTCATCGCAAGATTCAGGATGCTTTCTTCTTGGTGGTGGGATCTCGCACCTGCGCCCACCTGATTCAGTCCGCGGCCGGCGTGATGATTTTCGCCGAGCCTCGTTTCGCCACCGCGATACTGGAGGAGCGGGATCTTGCGGGAATGGCGGACGCCAATTCCGAGCTCGACCGCGTGGTCGACGACCTTCTGGCGCGCCGGCCCGATATTCGCACCCTCTTTCTGGTCGGGTCCTGTCCCTCTGAGGTGATCAAACTTGACTTGGCGCGTGCGGCCCAGCGGCTTTCCGTGCGCCACCAGCCGCAGCTTCGGGTGCTTAACTATAGCGGGAGTGGGATCGAGACGACCTTTACCCAGGGCGAAGACGCCTGCCTCGCCGCCCTGGTCCGCGAATGCCCTGTGGCGGCTCCGGACTCCCCGCCCAGTCTGCTGATCGCCGGGGCCTTGCCGGACATCGTCGAGGATCAGTTTTGCCGCCTCTTCTCCGCCATGGGGCTTGACCGGGTGTCGTTCCTGCCTGGCCGCCGCTCCACCGACCTGCCCGCCATTGGCGCCCAGACCAAGGTGCTTCTGGCGCAACCCTTCCTCGGTGAAACCGCCCAGATGCTGGTCGATCGGGGCGCTGAACGCCTCTCCGCGCCGTTCCCCTTCGGCGTGGAAGGGACCACGGCCTGGCTTGAATCCGCGGCGCTCGCCTTTGGCGTCTCTCCGGCGGCATTCAGTCAGGCCGTGGCCCCAGCCCAAGCGCGCGGCCGTCGCGCCATTCTGGCGCAGCGGACCTGGTTGGAGGGGCGTCGGGTCTTTTTCTTCCCCGATTCCCAGCTCGAACCCTCTCTTGCGCGCTTCCTTCATGAAGAGTTGGGCGCGGTGCCTGTGGAGGTGGCTACGCCCTACCTCAATCGTGATCTGGTCGGTCCCGAACTCGAACGCCTACCGCCCGGCTCCCGTTTGGTGGAGGGTCAGGATGTCGACCGCCAGCTTGATCGCTGCCGGGCGGAGCGGCCAGATTTGGCCGTCTGCGGCCTGGGCCTCGCTAACCCTCTGGAGGCCGAGGGTATCGCGACCAAGTGGTCGATTGAGCTGATCTTTTCGCCGATTCATGGCTTTGATCAGGCTGGTGATCTGGCCTCCTTGTTCGTGCGCCCATTACTGCGGCGTGCTCGGCTCAAGGGGCTGAAGGCATGAAGCTTGCGGTCTGGACCTATGAAGGACCGCCGCATGTGGGGGCCATGAGGGTCGCCACCGCCCTCAAGGATGTCCACTTCGTTTTGCACGCTCCTCAGGGCGACACCTATGCCGATCTTCTGTTCACCATGATCGAGCGGCGAGATCGGCGTCCGCCCGTGACCTACACCACATTTCAGGCCAGGGACCTGGGATCAGACACCGCACAGATTTTCAAACAGGCTGCGGCGGAAGCGCGGGCCCGCTTCGCGCCAGCCGCCATGATCGTCGGCGCCTCATGCACGGCCGAACTCATTCAGGACGACCCGGCCGGCCTCGCACGCTCCCTGGCGCTGGACATTCCGGTGATCCCGGTCGAATTGCCCTCTTATCAGAAGAAGGAGCACTGGGGCGCGGCCGAGACCTTCTATCAGGTGGTCAGGACCCTCGCGTTACGCGGGGCCGGCGAGACGGGTGGGCGCCAAACCCTTCCCGTCACGGGACGGCGGCCGCGCTGTAATCTGCTTGGGCCGACGGCCCTCGGCTTTCGTCATCGCGACGACGTTCAGGAGATCACTCTGCTGCTGAGCCGGCTGGGTGTGGACGTCGCCGTAGTCGCGCCTCTGAACGCAAGCGCTGACGACATTTCCCGCCTGCCTGAGGCTGATTTCAACGTCGTTCTCTATCCTGAGATCGCCGAGACGGCGGCGGCGTGGCTGGAGCGTAGCTGCGGTCAGCCGGCGATTCGGACCGTGCCAGTGGGCGTTGCCGCAACCTGCGCCTTCGTCCGCGAAGTTGCGCAGCTGTGCGGGCTCGATCCCGAACCGGCGCTCGCGGAACCTGGAACGCGCCTGCCCTGGTGGTCGCGCTCGGTGGACTCCCAATACCTCACCGGTAAACGGGTATTCGTCTTCGGCGAGGCGAATCGCGCCGCCGCCGTCGCGCGGGTGGCCGCATATGAGATGGGTTTTGAGGTCGTTGGGCTTGGGGCCTACAACCGAGAATTCGCCCGTGACCTGCGCGCCGCCGCCGCCGAGCTTGGCCTCGAGGCATTGGTCACCGATGACTATTTGGAGGTCGAGCGCGCCATCGCTGATCTCCGCCCCGAACTGGTGCTCGGCACGCAGATGGAGCGTCATATCGCGAAGCGGCTGCGGATCGGCTGCGCGGTCATTTCAGCCCCTGCCCATGTGCAGGATTATCCGGCGCGCTACTCACCGCAGCTTGGATTTGAAGGCGCCAATGTGCTGTTCGACAGCTGGGTCCATCCCTTGGCCATGGGCCTGGAGGAGCACCTCCTAGCCATGTTCCGCGAAGATTTCGAGTTCAACGACGCTGCCGGTCTCTCACACATGGGCGCCCAGGCCACATCGGAGCCGGAACCGGTGAGGCCCCGCAATCCCGAAGGCCGGTGCTGGTCCAGTGAAGCTGAGGCGGAGCTCTCCAAGATCCCGTTTTTCGTTCGCGGCAAGGCGCGCCGGAACACTGAAGCCTTCGCCGCCGCAAGGGGGCTCGCGGTGATCGGGTTGGACACGCTCTACGACGCGCGGAGCCATTATGCGCGCTGAGAGCCCCGTTTGCGTCCGCGTTGTGGTGATTACCCTCGATAGGCACCTCGCGGGGGTGGTGTCGCGCGCCGCAGAGCGCCTGTCCCGGGACATTCCCGGATTAAAGCTCACCCTGCACGCCGCGACAGATTGGGCGGAGGACCCCGCCGCCCTTGAACGCTGCCGGGCGGACATCGCCCGCGGAGACATTCTGATCGCCTCGATGCTCTTCATGGAGGATCAGGTGCGGGCAGTTCTGCCCGCGCTTGAGGCGCGCCGCGACTCTTGCGACGCCTTGATCGCGCTCATGTCTGCGGCCGAGGTCATTCGTCTGACCCGACTGGGCGGCTTGAAGATGGACGGCGCCGACAAGGGCCCGCTCGCCCTGCTCAAACGCTTGCGCGGCGGTCGGGGCAAAAGCTCTGGCGCCGGCCAGATGGCGTTTCTGCGGCGTCTGCCGAAGCTGCTGCGCTTTATCCCTGGCGCGGCGCAGGACTTACGCGCCTATTTTCTGACCCTTCAATACTGGCTTTCCGGCTCGCAGGACAACCTCGAGGCCATGGTGCGGTATCTCGTGAACCGCTACTCCGCCGGGCCGCGCCGGATCCTTCGCGGGACATTGGCCTCGGCGCCGCCTCGCGACTACCCTGAGGTCGGCCTTTATCACCCCCGCCTACCCGGAAGGATCGCCACTGAGACCCGCCAGCTGCCCAGGCCTTCGCGTCAGTCACGCGGCGCCGTGGGCCTTCTGCTGTTACGTTCTTACGTCCTGGCGGAGGACACCGGTCACTACGACGGCGTGATCGCAGCCCTGGAGTCTCGCGGTCTTAGGGTCATTCCCGCTTTCGCCGGCGGATTGGACGGACGCCCTGCGATAGAGCGCTACTTCATGGATAAGGGCGCTGCGAGCGTGGACGCCGTCATATCGCTTGTCGGTTTCTCGTTGGTGGGCGGCCCAGCCTATAACGATGCCGCCGCCGCCGAGGAATGCCTGGCGCAGCTCGACGTCCCCTATCTGAGCGCCCAACCGCTGGAGTTCCAGACGCTGGAGGCCTGGGAGGCCTCGACCGCCGGCCTGGCGCCGGTGGAGGCCACGATCATGGTGGCGATCCCCGAGCTGGATGGGGCCATCGCGCCCACCGTCTTTGGCGGGCGGTCCAATGGGTCCGAGGCCTCGCCTGGCGGTCGGACGCGGGGTCATGGACACACGCCGCCACAGGACGCCGGACGCATGCGCGCCATTCCGGAGCGCGCCGAGGCGCTCGCGGCGCGGGTGGCGCGTATAGTGGAGCTCAGACGCACGGCGCGATCTGACCGCCGTGTCGCCGTGACCCTATTCAACTTTCCGCCTAACGCCGGGGCCACAGGAACGGCCGCCTATCTCTCGGTTTTCGCCTCGCTGTTCAACCTTCTCAAGGCAATGAAGGCCGAAGGTTACACGGTCGATCTGCCGGGGTCGGTTGAAGACCTGCGCGCCCGCGTCCTCGGCGGGAACGCCGTCCGGTATGGCGCCGACGCCAATGTGTGGCGGCGTGTGCCCGTCGAGGAGCATATCCGCCGCGAGACCCATCTGAGAGAGATTGAAGCCCAGTGGGGTCCCGCTCCTGGCCGCCAATTGTCCGATGGAACGAGCATTTTCATTCAGGGTGTCGAGCTCGGCCATGTGTTCGTCGGCATCCAACCCGGGTTCGGTTACGAGGGCGACCCGATGAAGCTGCTGTTCGAGCGCGGCTTCACGCCCACCCATGCGTTTTCTGCCTACTATCGCCATCTGCGCGAGGATTTCGGCGCCCATGCGGTGCTCCACTTTGGGATGCATGGCGCCTTGGAGTTCATGCCGGGCAAACAAATCGGGCTCACCGGAGCCTGCTGGCCCGAGCGGCTGATCGGCGACCTGCCCAATGTCTATCTCTACGCCGCCAATAACCCCTCCGAAGGGGCCTTGGCCAAGCGGCGTTCGGCGGCGGTCCTCGTCAGTCACCTGACCCCTCCCATCGGCGAGGCCGGGCTCTAGATC
>JAKBBV010000017.1 GCA_021808285.1 Pseudomonadota bacterium
GTAACGGCAAGGCCCGGCCATCCGCAGGGTGAAACACTGGACGAACAGGTCCCCGTTGAGGGCGTTGACCACATCTTCGCTGGGAGTGCCGCGTGCGAACCGTGAAAAATGAAGAAGGAGCGCCCCTGAGTCGCGGCATTTCGCGGCATGTCGAATAGATCCTCGACCTCCACCAGGGACCCCGCGCAACCCCAAAAGATGGATCTGCTTGGTGTCGCGAGGAATCCTACTCAGCTCTCTCGGATCGAGCAGCGCACCGAACCGAGAGAGCAGCGAAACAGGGACGGCAATCCCTTTAGATAAAGTAGATGGCGCCGATCTGATGGATCACAAGTCGATAAGGTGAATCACTCTTAAAGTCTCCAGTAATCTCTTGGCGAGATTGCCGTTGAGATAGACTTCAAATATATCGATATATGGATCACATATATCTATAATTCACAACAATTTCACTCGGCGATTCACCACTTAACGCCGGAGGTGTTCGAATTGATCCACGGCCCCGTGCACAGACTATCGTCTGACCACAGCACCACAACAACCACTGTCACTTAAAACCGTGTCTTAGGCGAAGGGTGCAGTCCACCGCCGCTGCGCCTCGTCAGTTGAGTATTGTGTCCCCGGAATTCACGTGTCCCCGGACTTCACTACCTCTACCTTCCCCGCCACCACGCTAACGCCCGGCGCTCCAGTGCCTGGAAGATCAGGTGCACGCCGGCGGCCATGAGGGCGAGGGCGAAGATGGCGGCGAACATCTTGGCGGTCTCCAGCCGGTTGCCGGCCTCCAGGATGCGCCAAGCCAGGCCCTGGGCCCCGCCGGAGCCGGCGACGAACTCGGCCACCACGGCGCCGATGATGGAGAGGCCCGAGGCCACCTTGGCGCCCTCGACGATGAACGGCAGGGCCGAGGGCAGGCGCAGGCGGACCAGGGTCTGAAGGGGACTTGCGCCGTAGAGCATGAACAGGCGCTCCAGGTCGGGATCCGGCGCGCTGAGGCCCCGGGCGGCGCCGGAAAAGATCGGGAAGAAGGCGACCACCGCGGCCAGGGCGACGATGGCGCGGCCGGGATGGTCCACGCCCGCCCAGATCACCACCAGGGGGGCGATGGCCACCACCGGCGTCACCTGTAGCGCCACGGCCAGGGGGCGGATGGCGCGGTCGAGCGTGCGGCTGAGGCTGACGAGGAGCGCCAGCACCCCGGCGAATGCCGCCGCCGCCGCCAGGGCCTCCAGGGACATGGCCAGGGTGTGGCCGGCGGAGACGGCCAGGGAGCCGGCGTTCTGGGCGAAGGCGGCGGCCACGGCGAGAGGTGTGGGCAGGATATAGGCCGGAACGCCCAGGCCCACACAGGCGCCTTGCCAGGCGCCGATCAGCAGGGCGGCGAACAGGCCTGGGGCGAGGGCGCTCAACAGGGCCCTCACAGCGTCGCTCCAGGCGCGGGGATCATGGCGGCGGCGAGGCGATGGGAGAGGGTCTCGGCCGCCTCGCGGAAGGCGGCGCTGGTGCGAAAGCCCGACGGCCGGGGGATATCGGCCTCTATCGCGGTCTCGCCGGCGCCGCGCCCCGGACCGGCGCTCATGACCACCACCCGGGTCGCCATATAGACCGCCTCCTCGACATTGTGGGTGACGAAGACGATGGCGGGGCGGATCTGGACCCACAGGGCGAGGAGGTCGTCGGCCAGGGTGCGACGGGTGATCTCGTCCAGAGCGGCGAAGGGCTCATCCAGCAGCAGCAGGGCCGGGGCGGTGACCAGGGCGCGTGCGAGGGAGGTCCGCATGGCCATGCCGCCGGAAAGCTGGGCCGGCCGAGCTTCCACCGCCTCGCCCAGACCCACCCGGGCCAGCGCCTCACGGGCGCGGCGGCGGGCCCCGGCGCGGTCCATACCCGCCAGCTCCAGGGGCAAGGCGACATTGGCCTCGGCGGTGAGCCAGGGGGCCAGGGTGGGGGACTGGAAGACGACGCTGGTCTCACCCCTCCCGGGGGTGCGGGTCACCTTGCCGCGGGTGGGCTCCTCCAGCCCGGCGAGAAGCCGAAGCGCGGTGGATTTCCCGCAGCCTGAGGGACCGACCAGGGCGACGATCTCGCCCGGCGCCAGACTCAGATCGAAGGGCCCCAGGGCCCGGCCGCGTCCGGCATAATCGACCTCCACGGCGTCAAGCGCGGCGACCGCAGCGGGCATGTCCGGCGTCAGGCTCACCCGCCCGCGTGTCCGCCGCCAGCTGGCGAGACGAAGCGCAGGGTGTAGGCGCTCCCGTAGTCCAGGCTCCTGGGGAACACGCCCATGGAGGCGGCCATGTCGAAAAAGGCCTTCCAGCGCGCGTCGGTCATGACGCCCAGGCCCCCGGTCAGGGCGTCGCCGGATTTGACGATGCCATAGGTCCTCATCTTGTCCCGAGCCTGGGCGAGCACGTCCTCGCTCATCTCGGGATTGTCCTTGAGGATCAGGGCGTCCGCCGGCCGGGGATCGCCGTACAGATAGTCGCGCCACCCGGCCGCGCTGGCCTCGACGAAGGCGCGCACCGCCGCCGGATCCTTGGCGATCAGGCTGTCGGGCGCCAGGACCAGCCCGGCATATCCGGGATAGCCTTCATCGGCCAGGAGGAAGACCTTGGGTTTGATATGGCCCTCCTTCTCGATCGTGTAGGGCTCAGAGGTCAGATAGCCCTGCTGCACGATGCGCGTGTCCGCCAGGAAGGGCGCGTTGGAGAAGGTATACTTGCGGATCTGAGAGTCGCTGAAGCCGTATTTGGCCTTGAGCCAGACCCAGAAGGCGGTGACCGAGGCGTCGGACAACAGGATCGGATGGCCCTTCATATCGGCCAAGGTGCGGATGCCCGCGTCCGGGTGGGCGATCAGCACCTGCGGGTCCTTCTGCATGAAGGCGGCCACGGCCTTCACCGGCACATGCTCCGCCGCGAGGTTGAGGACGATGAAGCTGTTGGAGCCGATGCCCATCTCCACCGCGCCCGTGGCCACGAGCTGGGGCACGTTCACGCCGGGACCCCCGGGGACCAGCGTCACGGCCAGGCCGCGTCTGGCGTACTCGCCATCGGCCAGGGCCTCATAGAAGCCGCCCTGCTCGGCCTCGGCGCGCCAGTCGGTGGCGAAGCGGATCGGGGTGGCGCCCGTAGCGGCCTTCTTCGGCGTCGGTGAACAGGCTGCCAGGACGACGAACAGCAGGGCCCAGGCGAATGGGATGGGTTTCACGTGCGGTCTCGTCCACTCATGGATATGGCGAGCCGTGTTAAGGCCGGAAGGGCGTTAAGCCAAGGCAGCTCCGCTCGTCGGACGAACCCGGCATCCGCGGGCCAATCCGACTCCCACCCCGGCCCCGAGTGGTTCTTGCGGGAGGCATGGTCTCCATGACCACATGTCGTGGTGGCCTATTGACGGTTGTATGCCTCACACCCCATAAACTGGCTTCACTCCTCCAGTGGTCTAGGCTGCTGGACGCGCGGCGGCCCCTTTGCGGGGGCCGCCGTTGCATTGTGGGGGAGGCGGTGAAATCAAAACGAACATCTACATCGACGGCTATAATCTCTATTATGGGCGCCTGAGGAGGACAGCCCATAAGTGGCTCAATATAGACGCCTTGTTCAGGGCGTTGCTCCCCAAAAAACACCATTCATCGCATCAGGTATTTTACGGCCAGGGCCGAGGCTCGCGCCAATGATCCGGGCATTCCGCTTCGGCAGGCAGCCTATCTGCGCGCCCTCGCCACCCTCCCCTCGGTCGAAATCGAGTACGGAAGCTTTCTTGCATCGCCAGTCAGGGCGCCGATCCTGAGATGTGATCAGTACGGCAAGCCGGTTCGGGTAAATGGTGTGCTGCAGGTCAAGTCCCGGCCGGGGCGGTGGCGTGGCGATGGATTGGTTCTACAAGAGTGAGGAAAAAGGTTCCGACGTAAACTTGGCCGCACATCTCTTGCGTGATGCGTTCCTTGGCGATTGTGAATGCGCCGTGATTGTTTCGAACGATTCTGATCTCCTGACCCCTATACGAATGGCGAAGCATGATTGCGGAATCAGGATTGGCCTCGTCACGCCGCGTACTGGCGGTAGCGCCCAACTCAGAAAGCTGGCGGATTTTCAGAGGCCCATAAGGACCCACCTGCTGGCTTCCGCCCAGTTTCCCCCGACGCTCACGGATGCAGCAGGTACGATCAAAAAGCCTGTCGGATGGTGAGCTGGCGGATTTCAGTCTGAAATCTACGTTCGCACCACTTGAACAGACTTATGCCCGGGGCGCCGCCAGAGACTCCCTCCGTAACTCCAGCGTAAGCCATTCCTCCTCCGCCGCATGCAGTTCGGCGCGGATCGCCTCCAGGCGGGCGCTGGTCGCCGCGAAGAGCGCGGGATCGCGGGCATAGAGGGCGGGGTCGCCGAGAGTCTCCTCCAGTCGGGTGATGTCCGCCGGGGCGCGCTCCATCAGGGCTTCAATCTCGCTCAGTCGCCGCTGGTCCTTGAACGAGAGGCGGGCGGCGGGGCGCGCAATCCGCCCGGACGGGGCCTTGGCCGCAGGCTTCGCCGATGCCGCGTTCTCCGATGTGGCGGGGGCGGTTGAAGGATCGAAAAACCCCGGGTTCTGTTTCAGGAAATCGCTCCAGCCGCCGGGGGTCTCGACCACCCTGCCGCGACCGTCCAGCGCGATGGTCGAGCCGGCCAGGCGCTCGATGAAGTCGCGATCGTGGCTGACCAAGATGACCGCGCCGTCGAAGGCGGCCAGCATCTCCTCGAGCTTGTCCAAAGTCTCCATGTCCAGATCGTTGGTGGGCTCGTCGAGCACCAGGACATTGGCCGGACGCGCCAGGGCCCTGGCGATGAGAAGGCGATTGCGCTCGCCGCCGGAGAGGCTGCGCACCGGCTGGCGAAGCTGGCGCTCGTCGAACATGAAGTCCTTGGCGTAGGCGGCCACATGACGCGGCCGGCCCTGGACGAGAATCTGATCGCCGCCGCCGGGAGCCAGGATGTCCCAGAGTGTCAGATCCTCCTTCAGTCCCGCCCGGGACTGATCAAGATAGACGATCTCAAGACGGGTCCCCAGCTTCACCGAACCGGAGTCAGGCGGTTCCTCGCCCAGCAGCATCCGCACGAGCGTCGTCTTGCCCGCGCCATTGGGCCCGATGATCGCCACCTTGTCGCCACGCAGGATGCGGGTGGAGAATTCCTTGATCAGGAGCCTGTCGCCAAAGCGCTTGGAGAGGCGCCGCGCCTCCGCCACACGCCGGCCCGAGAGGGGACCCTCGCCGGCGCTCAGCTCGAGCCCGCCCCGTCTCTCGCCCATGAGCTGGGATTTCTCGGCGCGCAGGGCCAGGAGCCGACGCCGTCTGCCCTCGTTGCGCGCCCGTCGGGCGGTGACGCCGCGCTCCAGCCAGCGCTGCTCGCGCGCCAGGCTCTTGTCGAGGCGTCGCGCCTCCTCGGCCTTCGCGGCCCTCTCCGCCTCGGCCCAGTCGTCGAAGTCGGCGAAGCCCTTGTCCAGGCGCCGCACCCGAGCGTCCTCCAGCCAGAAACAGCGCTGGGTGGTGCGCTCCAGAAAGGCGCGGTCGTGGCTGACGGTGAGGACGGCGCCGCGATGGCGCGCGATCAGCGTCTCGAGCTGGGCGATCGCCAGGATGTCGAGGTGGTTGGTGGGCTCGTCGAGCAGCAGGACATCCGGAGCCTCGGCGAGGACCCGGGCGAGAGCCGCGCGGCGCGCCTCGCCGCCGGACAGGCCGAACGTCCCCCTCGAGGGATCCAGCCCGAAGCCATCCAGGGCCGCAGCCGCCTCGTGCGCCTCCGCGCCGCCAGCCGTCACGTAGTCGAGCAAGGTCTCGCCTGTCAGCTCCGGCTCCTGGGCCAGAAGGGCGATGCGCACAGAAGGCTGAACGGTGCGCTCCCCGGCGTCGGCGGCGATCTGGCCGGCGAGGAGCCGCAGAAGGGTGGACTTTCCGGCCCCATTCGCGCCCACCAGACAGGCGCGTTCGCGCGGCGCGATGGCCAGATCCACGCCGGCGAACAGAAAGCGCGGTCCGTCGGCGAGACGAACATCCTTGAGGGCGACAAGCGGCGGCGCCATTTAGCCTGCGACAGGTGATAGAAGAAGCGGCGAGGCGGCTTCTCGCTCAAAGCGGGCTCCAGGGAAAGGTCGGACGAGGGCATGAGCGAGATCCCGTTCTGGCGCCGCAAGACCCTGGCACAGATGACGCCGGCGGAATGGGAGAGCCTGTGCGACGGCTGCGGTCTGTGCTGCCTTATCCGTCTCGAGGACGAGGACACCGGCGAGATCACGCCCACGCGCGTCTCCTGCCGCCTGTTTGACGCCGAGGCGTGCCGCTGCACCGACTACGCCGCCCGCGCGCAGCAGGTGCCCGACTGCATCAAGCTGACGCCCGGCAATGTCGGGCGCTTGGCCTGGATGCCGCTGAGCTGCGCCTATCGCCGCCTCCATGAGGGTAAGGACCTGCCCTATTGGCACCCGCTGCTCACCGGCGATGCGCAGAGCGTCCACGCTGCGGGGGTGTCGGTGCGCGGCCAGACGATCAGCGAGGCGACCCTCGCGGAGCCGGAGGACGCGGCGGACTATCTCGCGCCGGAATGGCTGGAGGACCGGAGCGGGGATTGATCTTGAACAGATGTCTCCGGCAGGAATGTGATTATTTTGCAACATACC
The DNA here is from genome assembly GCA_021808285.1 of Pseudomonadota bacterium. Taxonomy (GTDB): domain Bacteria; phylum Pseudomonadota; class Alphaproteobacteria; order Caulobacterales; family Caulobacteraceae; genus Acaudatibacter. Next base: position 6,652 of record JAKBBV010000017.1, read on the forward strand.
CCCCTTGCGCCGGCGCGGGGCGGGCCTAAGTGACGACCGTGTCACGCGCGCTGGAATGGGGCGTGTCGCAGACCATCTGAAGCGGGGAGGCGACGAGTCTTGACCACCGATCCCTATCAGGAATTGGGCGTCTCGCGGACCGCGAGCGCGGAGGAGATTCGCAAGTCTTTCCGCAAGCTCGCCAAGGCGCACCATCCCGACGCCAATCCGGGTAACAAGGCTTCGGAAGAGAAGTTCAAGCGCGCCAGTTCGGCCTTCGACATCGTCGGCGATCCGGTCAAGCGCAAGCGGTTCGACGCCGGGGAGATCGACGCCGACGGGCGCGAGGTCCCCCAGGGTTTTGGCGGATTCGGGAGCCAGGGCTTTGGGAGCCAGGGCGGCTTTCGCGGCGGTCCGGGGGCGAGCTTCGAGGGGGTGGACCTCAACGACATTCTTGGCGAGATGCTGGGCGGCGGGCGCGGCGGCGGCGGGAGAGGGTTTCGTCCCGGCGGGTTCAACCCGCCTCCCGCCAAGGGCGCGGACGTGCGCGGCCGGCTGGAGATCGACCTGGAGGATGTGTTTTCCGGCGCCAAGCATCGCCTGGCCTTCTCCGATGGTCGCGCCGTCGATGTCAGCGTGCCCAAGGGGGTCAGCGACGGCCAGGTCTTGAGGCTGCGGGGCCAGGGATCGCCAGGTCGCGGCGGCTCGGGAGACGCCCTGATCGAGATCGCCATCCGCCCTCACGCGATATGGCGGCGCGACGGCGACACCCTGGTGATGGACCTGCCGGTTTCGGTTCCGGACGCGGTGCTGGGCGGCAAGGTGGAGGCGCTGACGCCGGACGGTCCGGTGACCGTATCGATCCCTCGGGCCTCCAACTCCGGGGCCATGCTGCGTCTGAGGGGCAGGGGCCTCCCGCTCGCCAAGGATCGTCGGGGCGACCTTCTCGCCCGGATCATCGTCACTCTGCCCGACAGCCCGGACCCGGAGCTGGAGCGGTTCGCGGAGACGTGGCGGGACCGGAGACCCTATACGCCGCGCCTCAGGCGCTAGCGCGACCGTCCGACCAGGTGGGACCTGTCCGGGACGGTCAGGCGGCGGACAGAAGCCGGCATCCACGGCGGACGGCGACCTCGTTTGCGACGTGGTCCGTGCGGAAGCCGCTCTCGGCCTCACGCCGGCCGCTCATCCGCGACCGATGAAGGGCATTTTGGTGGCCATGACAGTCATGAAGGGGATATTGGCCGAGAGCGGCAAGGCGGCCATGGCGAGCACCGCGCGGGCCACATCGGCGACGTCCATGGTGGGCTCGACCGCAATGCGCCCGTCGGCCTGAGGCACGCCCTGGCTCATGCGCGCGGTCATCGGCGTGGCGGCGTTGCCGATGTCGATTTGGCCGCAGGCGATGTCGAAGGCCCGGCCGTCCAGGGCGATTGACTTGGTCAGACCCGTGATGGCGTGCTTGGTCGCGGTGTAGGGCGCCGAATTGGGCCTCGGCGAATGGGCCGAGATTGAACCGTTATTGATGATCCGGCCGCCGCGAGGGTCCTGCCGCTTCATCTGGCGCACCGCGTACTGGGCGCAGAGAAAGGCGCCGGTGAGGTTGACCTCGACCACCGCCCTCCAGGTCTCCAACGGCAGGTCCTCGATGGGCACGGGCGGCGCTCCTCGCCCGGCATTGTTGAAGAGGATGTCCAGGCGTCCGGCCTGCGCCACGGCCCCCTCGAACAGGGCGGCGACGGAGAAGGGATCGGCGACGTCGCAAGGCGCGACCAGGGCGCGTTGACCGGCCCCGCTCAGATCCGCCGTCTCCTCCAGGGCCTTCGCCCGGCGTCCGGCAAGGACCACGATGTCGCCCGCCTCCAGAAAGGCCAGGGCCACGGCGCGGCCGATTCCGGCGCTTGCGCCGGTGACCAGGACGACGCGCGGCGCGCTCACCCCTTCGGACTCCGGTTCAGATCTTGTTCTTGTGCGGGATGATCACCGGCAAGCGGGTATAGCCCTTGACGAAGCTGGAAAAGACCCGCTCCGGCTCGCCCGTGACGCGGATATCGGGGAAGCGGCGGAGGATCTCCTCCCAGATGATCTTGAGCTGCAGTTCGGCGAGGCGATTGCCCACGCAACGGTGGATGCCGAAGCCGAAGGAGAGATGCTGGCGAGGCCGCTCACGCTCGATATTGTAGCGGTTGGGCTCGGGTATGACCTCTTCGTCGCGGTTGCCTGAAACGTACCACATGAGGACCTTGTCGCCGGCCTTGATGGTCTTGCCGCGCAGCTCGTAATCCTCCTTGGCGGTGCGGCGCATATAGGCGAGCGGCGTCTGCCAGCGGATCGTCTCGCTGACCATGGAGGGGATGAGGTCCGGGTGGTCGCGCAGCTTCTGATACTGGTCGGGGTTCTGGTTGAGGGCCAGGACGCTGCCGGAGATGGTGTTGCGGGTGGTGTCGTTGCCGCCCACGATCAGCAGGATCAGATTGCCCAGATACTCCATGCGATCCATGTTCCGGGTGGATTCCCCGTGGGCCAGCATGGAGATGAGGTCGTTGCGGGGCTCGGCGTTCACCCGCTCGTTCCACAGGCGCAGGAAATAGTCGACGCACTCGAACAGGATGGCGCGGCGGTGCTCGTCGGATTCGACGATGCCGCCGGGCGTCGGGGCTGCGGTGGCCGCATCGGACCAGAAGGTGAGCTTGCGACGATCCTCCCAGGGGAAGTCGAAAAGGGTCGCCAGGGTCATGGTGGTGAGTTCGATGGAGACGGTGTCCACCCAGTCGAATTCCTCGCCCACGGGAAGGCTGTCGAGGATCTTGGCGGCGCGCTCGCGGATGATCGGTTCGAGATAGGCCAGATTGGCCGGAGCCACGATCGGGCTGACCGTCTTGCGCTGGGCGTCGTGCTTGGGCGGGTCCATGGCGATGAACATCGGCATGGTGAAGTCTTCGGCCGGGTCGAAGGCGGTGATCGACGGCTCGGACGAGAACACCTGATGGTTGGTGTCCACGGCCATGATGTCGTTGTACTTCATGATCGACCAGTACGGGCCGAGCTCCTCATCCACGGCGTGGTGGACCGGGGCCTCCGCCCTCAGGCGTTCGAAATAGGGCCAGAAGGTGTCGTTGCGGAATTTCTCCGCATCCAGGGGCTGAATGTCGGCGAGCGGCATGGCGTAGGCCTGATCGCGCGCGGCCCGGCGGATGGAATCTCCCGCATCGTCCATATCGGCTCTCCCTGAACCCAATCGCCGCAATCGGTGACGGCCGCGTCATCTTTGCGCGAAACCTCACCCCACGGCAAGAGCGGGTGAGGGTCTTCCATCATGAGGGCTACTTCGGGTTATTTCGGGGACGCTATATTTAATTCACTCCCGCGCTATTTCGGGGACGCCCTATTTCGGGGACGCTATATTTAATTCTTCGGCAGCGACCTGCACGGCGGATCGCGGGAGAGAATTAAATATAGCGTCCCCGAAATAGGAAATAGGCCCAAATAGGGTTCACTCCGCCGGGGTCAGCTCCATCTTCACCTCCGCCGCGGCCTCCACCGCCTTGCGCGAGTAGAGCAGGGGGACATAGGCGCCCTTGGCCCAGAGCGGGAACAGGTCGGCATAGTGCGGGCTGGAGGGATCGTCTGAGGAGCCCGGCGTGTTGACCACGACCGAGCGGTCCCAGTCGCCCACGTCCATGACCATGCGCACCGAGGCGCCGTGGGTGACCTCGAAGGTCGACGGATCATAGCCGGCCGCGCGCGGCGTATCGGGCCCGCCAGGGAGGGGCGTCGGCCCCTGGCTCATGCTCGCCTTGAGGGCCGGATCGGCCAGAGTGGCGATAGCCGGGACGAAATGAGCCTGGTGCAGGCGCCCCCAGGTCCAGGTTTTCATGTCGGGGCCGAGGCGCGCGTCAAGCTCGTCCAAGCTCGCCGAGAGACTGGAGAGCAGCAGCCTATCGCGCGCCGCCTTCGGATCGGCGCCCAATTCTGGGCCGGGGTGCTCCAGATGGGTGAGGATGGCGTCCAGACCTCCCTGTCCGATCAGGGGCCAGGCTGGGGGCGGCGTCGAGGCCTCCACCACTTCCTTGCCCAGATGCTTGGCCGTCCAGACCTCATAGATCGTCGTCGCCACGCTCGAGGCGGTCTCCACATGGTTCCAGGCCTTGAGCCGGGCCAGGGCCTCGGCCAGCCGCGGCGAGTCGGCGTGGAGCGGCGCGATCAGCGCGGTCAGACGCCGGGAGATCTCGTTGTCCACATCGGTCTGCAAGGCCTCCGAATCAGCGACGCTGACATGGCGGTCCGCCGACAGAACCTGATCGATGCGGTCGATGCGGGAATGGTCGGCCCATTCGAAGGAAACCTTGCGCGTCTCCTCCGGATAGCCGGCCGGCAGGTTGTAGGCGTTGGCCGTGGCGAACCAGCCCTTGGCCGGCTCCTTGAGGCTGGGGAGCTGGTCGCCGGTGAGGAAGCCGGCCCACTCATATCGACCATCGCCGGGCACGGGCAGGAGGCCGTCCCAGTTCGGTCGGATTGGCGTCATGCCGGAGGCGGCCCAGCCTACAGTTCCGCTCACATCGCCCCAGACGAGGTTGAGCGGCGGCCCGCCCCAATGGTCGTGGGCGGCCATGAAATCCGACCACGTCTTGGCGCGATTGAGCCAGCTGGCCTGCATATAGGCGGAGGTCCCGGGCTGGCTCCAGACCGAGCGTACGGCGAAGGCGTGACGGCGGACGGCATCGACATCGATCACCGGCCCGTGTCGGGTGAAGCGCAGCTCGACCTCGCGATCGGGGCCTCCCCGCACAGGGATGGTCTCGCGCACGATGCGCATGCGCTCCCAGTGACCCTCATAGCGGTATTCGTCCGGGTCGGAGGGGTTGAGGTCGTAGACATAAAGGTCTTCCTGATCGATCGGGAAGATGGTCAGTCCGAAGGCGCCTTCTGGAGTGTGGCCTAAGGAGATTCCGGGGAGGGCCGGTTCGCCCGCGCCGATGAGATCGAGGCCCGGCGCCTCCAGTTGGACCACATAGCGCAGGGAGGGCGCGCCCAGGGCCCGGTGCGGATCATTGGCCACCAGGGGCCGGCCGGTGGCCGTGCGCGCGCCAGCGACGGTCCAGTTGTTCGAGCCCTCGGCGGTGGTGGCGGCGTCGAGGCCATGCAGGTCCAGGGCGGCGACCTTCTGGGTCGCGGGCGAGAAGGCCACCGGCTCCACGCCCAGGGTATAGGTCTTGAGGACGTCCGCCGGCACGGAGCAGGGATCGAGCCCATCGGGGACGGTCAGGGCGTGCTCCGGCTCCAGGCGATGGCGGTAGGAATCGGCGGCCGTTCCCGCGGCGCAGACGATTCGCGTCCTCAGGACCTCGGAGGTGAGATTGCCCACCAGGGCGTTGCTGCGGATACGGACGACATCCTCGGCCCGCCAATGTTCGGGCTGCGAGCGGGTGAGGCGGAACTCGACCGGCAGGGGCCGTTTGCCGGCGCGCACCTCGTCCACATAGGCGTTGACGCCGGCCACGAAGGCCAGGGCCTCATCCTTGGCGTCCGGGGCGTAGGCGGCCCATTCGGCGGCCATGTCCCCGCGATAGAGCAGGAGGCGCGCGGCGCGGTCCTCCTCCACATAGGCGGGCCCGAAACTGGCCGAGAGCCGACCCAGTCCCCGCTTGCGCCAGAGATCGATCTGCCAAAGGCGGTCGCGCGCGGCGTTGTAGCCTTGGAGGAAGAAGGCGTCCCTGGCGCTGGCGGCGAAGATGTGCGGCAGGCCCCAGCGGTCGACCACCAGCTCCGCCGGCGCCTGGAGCCCGGCGACGGCGCGATCCTCGATCCTTGGCGATCCGGACTTGGAGGGCGCGGGGCCGGCGACCGCCGCTCCGGTCCAGACCAGCCCCAAAATCGCCGCGCCCACGCCCCTGGCGCGTCGCGCCCGCCCTGCGGTCATGTGTCTCTTCCCCATTTGATGCCCGCCGAACACTACAAACGCGGCGACCGTCCGGCTAGAGGAGGGCCAGTTGCGAGTCTGAAGGGGACGCCATCCATGGCCTATTGGCTGATGAAGTCGGAGCCGGCCAAATATGGCTATGACGATCTGGCGCGGGATGGCGCGACGATCTGGGACGGGGTGCGCAACGCCCAGGCGGCGATCTATCTGAAGACCATGAGGCTCGGCGACCGCGCCTTCTTCTACCACTCCGTCACCGGGCTCTGCGTGGCCGGCATCGCCGAGATCTCGCGCGAGGCCTTCATCGATCCCACCGACGCCACGGGCCGTTTCGTCGCCGTAGAGATTCGGCCGCTCCAGGCCCTGCCGAGGCCCGTTCCCCTGTCGGCCCTGCGCGCCGAACCTGGGCTCGCGGGAATGACCTTGTTCCGGCAGTTCCGCCTCTCGGTGACGCCGGTGACGCCGGAGGAGTGGACGGTGATCTGCGGTCTGGGCGGGCTCTGAGCGCCGTCCGACCAGATGGAAACCGTCTGGGCGGTCAGACGGCGCGTAAACGATTGAATCCAGAGAGAATGGCGATGTCCTCAGGGATTCCCTCAGCTCGAAATTCGCTCTGAGCGCGGGACCGCCGCCAGACTGGAATTCTTTCCCGGATTGCCTGTTTACTTCCGCTCGTATCGTTGCGTTTTCACGGGGTGACGAGATGGACATCGGGGACAGCCCAGCGCCGGAGATCACCCGGCTCAACGCCGCCGCGCGCGCGGCCTTTCGCAACATCGAGACGCTGGCCTATGTGGTCCTGGGCCTGATGCTGGCCCTGGCCGTCGTGATCGGGATCTTCGGCGCCGGGGCCTCCCTGTGGGATGCGGCCCTCTCGCGGGGCGAGGCCGCGCCGCTGGTGGCGGCTGTGGACCGGCTGCTCTTCGTGCTCATGGTGGTGGAGATACTTCACACCGTGCGGGTGTCATTCCGCTCCGGAACCCTGGTGTGCGAGCCGTTTCTCATCGTCGGGCTCATCGCCTCGGTCCGCCGGGTCCTGGTGATCACTCTGGAGGCGTCTCAGGCCCACGCGCCGGGCGGTTGGAACGCGGAGGCCCAGGGCCTGATCGACGCGACGATGAGAGAGCTTCTGGTCCTCGGCGGACTGATCCTGATCATGGTGGTGTCCATCTACATCCTGCGCCGCAGACCTCCAGGGCAGGAAGAGGCCTGATCGCGCGGGCCGCCCCCCCAAAAAATCCCCTGGGGACGACCGGAGGGCCCGTGGGCGTCAGACGCCGATGGCCGTCGTGGCCAGGTTCTCGTCTGATTGCGGCGGCGACTTGCGCGCGGTGGCCCGGCGCAGGCGGTCGAGATAGATGTAGATCACCGGTGTGGTGAACAGCGTCAGAGCCTGGGACACCAGAAGCCCGCCGACGATGGCGTAGCCCAGAGGCTGGCGGAACTCCGAGCCGGTGCCCGTGAACAGGATCATGGGCACGCCGCCCAGCATGGCCGCGGCGGTGGTCATGAGAATGGGACGCAGGCGCCGGTGCGAGGCCTCGCGCGCGGCGTCGATGGCGGTCATGCCCTCTTCGCGCTCGAGCTTGAGGGCCACGTCGACGATCATGATGCCGTTCTTCTTGACGATGCCGATGAGCAGAATGATCGCGATGATGCCGATGACGTTGAGGTTCTGGCCGGCCAGAAGCAGGGCCAGGAGCGCGCCCACCCCGGCCGAGGGCAGGGTCGAGAGGATCGTCAGGGGGTGGATGTAGCTCTCATAGAGGATGCCCAGGATGACATAGACGGCGATCAGGGCGGCGGCGATCAGTAGAGGCTCAGAGGCCAGAGACTGCTGGAAAGCCTGAGCGTTGCCCTGGAAGCTGCCTGAGAGCGTGGCGGGGGCGCCCAGCTTGTCGCGCGCCTGCTGAACCAGTTTCACCGCCTGGCCCAGCGGCACCCCGGGAGCGAGGTTGAAGGACAGAGTGGCGGCGGGAAACTGACCCTGATGACTCACCGTCAGGCTGCTCGTCCCGTTGGGATCGATCCGGGCAAACAGGGAGAGGGGGACCTCCTGTCCGGTCACCGGCGAGAGGAGGTAGACCGAATTGAAGATGTCCGGCGAAGCCTGAAGCTCCGGCAGGGCCTCCAGAACCACATGGTAGGAATTGAGCTGGGTGAAGTACTGGGCCACCTGCCGCTGACCGACCAGGTCGTAGACGGCGTTGTCGATATCCGCAGTGGTGACGCCAAAGCGCTGGGCCGCGGCGCGATTGATGTCGAGGCGGATGGCGGCGCCGTCCGACTCCTGGTCCGAGCTGACGTCCTTGAGCTCGGGCATCTGTTTGAGCGCTGACAGCAGGCGCGGCGCCCAGGCGTCGAGCTCGTCCAGATTGTCGTCCGACAGGGTGTATTGGTACTGAGCCTGGCCGAAGCGGCCGCCGATATTGATGTCCTGATTGGCCTGGAGCAGGGTCTGGACTCCCGGCACCTGGTTCAGCTCCGGCCGCAGGCGGTTGATGATGTCGGTGGCCGACGTCCGGCGACCGGCGTCCCGCGGCTTCAGCGTCAGGCTGATATTGGCCTGATTATAGCCGCCACCGCCGCCATAGAAGGCGACATTGGCCACGTCGCGGTCCCGGGTGAGAATCCGCGCCGCCTGATAGACCTTGGTCTGAAGCTTGGCGAAGGAGGCGTCCTGTGAGGTGAGGAGCACGCCGCTGAGAAAACCGGTGTCCTGCTGCGGAAAGAAGCCGGTGGGGACAGTGGCGTAGAGAAACACCGCCAGACCCATGGTGGCGGCGAAGACGACCATGGTCAGGCGCATATGGCGCAGCACCACATCGAGGGCCCGGGCATAGGCGGCCTCCAGCGCCTTGAAGCCGCGTTCCAGGGACCGGGTGAAAGGCGAGCGTGGGGGCGTGGGCGGGCGCAGGAACAGGCTGCACAGCATGGGCGTCACGGTCAGGGACAGGAAGATGGACAGCACCACCGCCGCGCTCAGGGTGAACGCGAACTCGCTCATCAGCCGTCCGACCACCCCGCCCATGAACATCAGGGGCGTGAACACCGCGACCAGGGAAACCGAGATGCTGAGGATGGTGAAATTGATCTCGGCGGCGCCGATCATGGCCGCCTCGAACGGAGCCATGCCCTGCTCGATCTTGTGCCAGATGATCTCCTCCATGACGATGGCGTCATCGACAACGAAACCCACGGCGATGCTGAGGGCCATGAGCGAGAGGTTATCGAGGCTGAACTTGAGCGGCAGCATGACCGCCCCGGTAGCCAGCAGGGCCAGGGGAATGACCACGCTGGGGATCAGGGTGGCGCGGATGTCGCGCAGGAAGAGGAAGATCACCCCGACCACCAGGAACACCGTGATCAGGAGTGTGATCGCCACGTCGCGAACGGCGGCCCGGATGGTCTGGGTGCGGTCGGCGGCGACCTGGATCTCGATACCGGGCGGCATGCTGGCCTGGATCCTGGGCAGGGCGGCGCGGATGGCGTCCACGGTCTTGATGACATTGGCGCCCGGCAGCTTGCGGATGATCAGGAGCGCCGCCGGCCCGCCCTTGAAGTCGCGCGCGGCCTCCGGGCCGGCCCCGGCGCCTGGGAAGAACCAGGCGCCGGTCTGGTTGTTCTCCACATCGGCGATGGCGCGGCCGATGTCGCGCACCCGCACCGCCCCGCCATTGATGTGGTTGTAACCGACCACGAGAGAGTTCCAGGGCGCGGCATCGAGAATCTGGTCGTTGTCATAGACCGTGAGGCTGCGCAGCGGGCCGTTCACGGCGCCCTTGGGGGCGTTGACCGTCTGATTGCCGATCGCCGTGGCGATATTTGGCATCGAGAGTCCGAGCGCCGCGGCCTTGCGCGGGTCGATCTGAATCCGCACCGCCGGCTTGCGCTCGCCAGCCACGAACACCTGTCCCACTCCGGGTAGCTGCGAGATGCGCTGGGCGAGGATGCTGTCGCCGTAATCGCTGACCTGGGCGAGCGGGATGGTGTTCGAGGTCATCGAGATGATCATGATCGCCGGGTCGGCGGGGTTGATCTTGCGGATGTAGGGCGGCGAGGGGAGGTTGGTGGGCAGCTGAGCCGCGGCGGCGTTGATCGCCGCCTGCACATCCTGGGCCGCGGCGTCGATATTGCGGGACAGATCAAACTGCAGGGTGACCGAGGTCTCGCCGAGCGAGCTGACCGAGGTGAGCTGAGTCAGGTCCTGGATCTCGGAGAACTGCCGCTCCAGGGGCGTCGCCACATTGGACGCCATGGTCTCAGGGCTGGCGCCGGGCAGGCCGACGTTCACCTCGATGGTCGGGAAATCCACCTGAGGCAGGGACGAGACCGGCAGGTTGAGAAAGCCCACCACGCCCAGAAGCAGAAAGCCGATGGCGATCAGCGACGTGGCCACGGGCCGGCGGATGAAGGGCGCCGAGAGGCTCATTCTCAGGCCGCCTCAGGCCCGGCCGGTGGGCGCGGCGAGCCCGCCGTTGGATTTCACCCGCACCCTGGAGCCGGGCCTGAGGATCATCTGCCCATCGACGACCACGGTCTCGCCCGGCTTCAGCCCTTCGCCGATCACCGCCAGGGTTCCTTGGGTGCTGCGCACGTTCACCGGCCGATACTGCGCCGTGGACCCGGAGACGACATAGACGAAGGTCCCCCGGGGACCTCGGTTGATCGCGGTGACGGGTACGGTCGCGGCCTGGCGAAGGGTGTCCATGGTCAGGACGACGTTCACATACTGGCCAGGCCAGAGCTTCTCATCGGCATTGGCGAACCGGGCCTTGAGCTGAACTGTGCCGGTAGCCGGATCGACCTTGTTGTCGGCGATGGACACTTCGCCCTGGCCCAGGGGCTGGTTCGTCTCCTGGGTGAAGGCGGCCACCTTGAGCGCATGACGGAAGCCGTCGGTGAGTTCCGAGAGGTGGGCGAAATCGGCTTGGGGAACGGTGAAGGTGACCGCGATCGGACTGATCTGGTTGATGACCACGATGCCGCTGGATCCCGTCACTCCGCCGGTGACGCTGCCCATGGCCCCGGCGCCGGGGCTCGCCCCGCCCGCCGCCCCGGCGGAGGTCGGGCTTCCCGCCGCCGCCGCGCCGTTGGTGCTGACGCTGGCGCCCCCGCCGCCGACGAGATTGCCGGGATCGATGAGGCGCACGCCCACGCGGCCCGAGATCGGGGCGGTGATCCGGCAGCGATCAAGATTGACCTTGGCCGCCGCCACGGTTCCCTGGTCGGCGAGCACGATGCCCTCGTCCTGATGCACCAGGCCGATCTGGTCCTCATAGGTCTGCCGGGCGATGGAGTCCTTGGAGGCGAGGAGCTTGTAGCGGGCGAGATCCGTGCGCGCCGTTTCCAGGGCCGCCTGGTCGCGCTTGAGGGCTCCTTGCGCCTGCATCAAGGCGGCGCGGTAGGGCGAGGGGTCGATCTCCGCCAGCAGTTGGCCGGCCTTGACCGCTGATCCTTCGGTGAAATCGACCTTCTCGATCAAGCCGCTAACCTGGGCGACGATGATGTCGCTTCGCCAGGCCTGGGCCGCGCCCAGGGCCTCGATCTGTTCGGGCACGTCGGCGAGGGTCACCGTGGCCACGTCCACGGGCACGATCGGGGGGTCTCGCCTGGGCTTGCCGGGTTTGAGCATCACGCCGGCGACGAACAGGGCGACCGCAATCGCGGCCAGCCCGCCAAACACCCAAGGCGCACCTCGTCTCTTCGCCATTCCGCGCAAAAACCCTTCCCGCGCCCGCCCGCGATGGGAAAACGGACCTTGCTTCAATATCCCGCCGGTCTGGATATCCTGGGATGACCCCAAGGTCCGACCTTTTCGCCCCTGATGCCGTCCCCAGGCGCCGATCGAGACGGCTTCCCCGGACCGCCTCATTCCGCACGCCTCATGCCGCCCGAATGAGGCAGGTGCATTTCCACGGCGAAACGAGAAGGCTTTAAGGGCGATGAGTCTCCAATGGCAAGCCTATGGCGCCGCTTGAAGGGGCGGGAAGGACCGGGAATTAGGTCTTGGCGGGCGCGACGGGCTCGGCGATGCTTCGACAAATGACCCAGCGCCATATCATCGGGCCTTGGCCCACAAGCCTCGACCGCCCCGGCCGGGCCGTCGATGGGAACGACCGGGCCCATGTCGCATAACAGTTTCGGCCATCTCCTCCGCGTCACCACCTGGGGCGAGAGCCACGGGCCGGCGCTCGGCTGCGTGGTCGACGGCTGCCCTCCGGGCCTGCGACTCGATCCGGCGGACATTCAGGTCTGGCTGGACCGGCGCCGCCCGGGCCAGGGGCGTTTCGTCACCCAGCGCCAGGAGCCCGACCAGGTGCGCATTCTCTCGGGAGTGTTCGAGGACGAGGCGGTTCGCGCGCGTTTCGGCGGTCAGGTGACCACGGGAACTCCCATCGCCCTGATGATCGAGAATGTCGACGCGCGCTCGCGCGACTATTCGGACATCGCCCGGGCGTTCCGGCCGGGTCATGCGGACTGGAGCTATTTCGCCAAATATGGGGTGCGCGACTATCGCGGCGGCGGACGCCAGTCTGCCCGCGAGACCGCGGCGCGGGTCGCCGCAGGGGCCATCGCGCGCAAGATCGCGCCGGGCGTCGAGATCCGCGCCGCCCTGGTCCAGATCGGACCTCACGCCATCGATCGCTCGCGCTGGGACTGGGCCCAGACTCTGAGCAACCCGTTCTTCTGTCCTGACGCCGCCATGGTTGAGGTGTGGGAGGCGCATCTGGAGACGGTGCGCAAGGCGGGCTCCTCCACCGGGGCCATCGTCGAGGTCGAGGCGCGCGGAGTTCCGGCCGGATGGGGCGCCCCGGTTTATGGCAAGCTCGACGCCGAGCTGGCCGCCGCCCTGATGTCGATCAACGCCGCCAAGGGCGTGGAGATCGGGGCTGGATTCGCTGCGGCGGCTCTGAGCGGCGAGGACAATGCCGACGAGATGCGGTCCGGCGCCGGCGGTCCGGTCTTTCTTTCCAACCACGCAGGTGGGATCCTTGGCGGTATCTCAACGGGCCAGGACGTGGTCGCGCGCGTGGCGTTCAAGCCGACCTCTTCGATCCTCACTCCCCGCCGGTCGGTGGATGAGGCGGGGGCCGAGATTGAGGTGCGCACCCGCGGCCGCCATGATCCCTGCGTGGGCATCCGCGCGGCGCCGGTGGTGGAGGCGATGACCGCCTGCGTTCTGGCCGACGCCTTTCTGCGCCACCGCGGGCAGACGGGATACGACGGAACCCCGATCGGCGATGACTGAGCGGGTCCGACCGCTCGGATTGGGTCGCTCGGGTCTTGCCGCCGCGTTGGTGATGGGCGATTTGCCCGCGATCCCTTCATGGATCCAGGAGCCGCCATGTCTGATCAGCAGAAATCCGCCACGCGCCGCCACATTCTGATCGGCGCTGCGGCCCTGGGGGGCCTGCCGCTGTTGGCGACGGCGGGGGCGGCGAGGGCGGCCGGGACTCTGCCCAAGGCGAACGCCAAATATCAGGACCACCCCAAAGACGGAAAGCGTTGCAGCCTGTGCACCTACTACCTGCCGGGCGCCAAGCCCAAGGCCGCTGGACAATGCAAGATCGTCGCCGGCGCCATCAGCCCCGAGGGGTGGTGCGCGATGTTCGCCTACAAGCCCGCGTGAGGCCGATGGCCGGCCCCCTGGAAGGCTGACATTTTGTTGAAGCACAAGGACTTGTCGTTCTCCTGACAATGCCCCATGTCACGCGGGCCTGACAGGCGCGAAAGCCCCTTCGGACCGGACTGAATTTCAGCCAAGACCGTCATGGAGTTGTCGAGAATGTCTCAAGACCAAAAGCCCACCAGCCGTCGCACCGTGCTCATTGGCGCCGCGGCTCTGGGCGGATTGCCTCTACTGGCCGCGGCCGGCGTCGCCCATGCCGCCGGCACCCTGCCCAAGGCGAACGCCAAGTATCAGGATCATCCCAACGCCGGAAAGCATTGCGCGGTGTGCAACTATTTCCTGCCGGGCGCGAAACCCACCGCGGTGGGACAGTGCAAAGTCGTGGCCGGGCCCATCAGCCCCAATGGCTGGTGCACCATGTTCGCTCCCAAGGCCTGAGCGCACCGAACCTCGTCTGAGTGACGCCGCCAGCGGCGCCTGCCGGTTCTCCCGGTGGGCGCCGTTGGCGCTATATCCCCTGACTATTGCGATTGCCTCGCATTCGCCCCATCTCCTCTCTCGCCGCTTGCGGCGTTCCCTCGCTCCTCGCTCCCGAAGGTTCCATGATCGAGCATCGTCCCTCTGACCGCCTTGGTCGTTTTCAGAACGGCTGGCTCAACGCCCGCTATCACTTCTCGTTCGCCGACTGGCGCGACCCCGCCCGGATGGGCTGGGGCGCCCTGCGGGTATGGAACGACGACGAGATCGCCCCTAAGAGCGGCTTTGGGCCCCATCCCCATGCGGACATGGAGATCATCACCTATGTCCGCCAAGGCGCCATCAGTCACCAGGACAGTCTGGGCCATCGCGGCCGCACGGCCGCGGGCGACGTGCAGGTGATGAGCGCCGGCGCGGGCATCACCCACGCCGAGGTCAATGTGGAGGATGAGACCACGACCCTGTTCCAGATCTGGATCGAGCCGGACCGCCGGGGCGGCCCGCCGGCCTGGGGCGCGCGACAGTTTCCCAAGGCGGATCCGGGTCAGGGGTTTCAGGTCCTCGCCAGCGGCCGTCCTGGAGATGAGGGCGCCCTGCCCATTCGGGCCGACGCCCGGGTGCTGGGGGCGACGCTCGAACCGGGCGCGGCCGCGACCTATCCGCTGGGGCCGGGACGCCACGCCTATCTGGTGCTGGCCCGCGGTGAAGCCGAGGTGAACGGCCTGAAGTTGGGCCCTCGCGACGGCGCCGCCGTGCGCGACGAGGCGGAGATCCGCCTCTCCGCGCTCACCGAGACCGAGGTCGTGCTGGTGGACAGCCGCTGAGGACGGCGGCCGCCCATCAAACGGGCAGGCGAAGCACGCAGCGTTCGCCAACGCTGGGGCGCGAGACCTCGATGCGGCTGAGATGGGAAAAGGCCGGCGCCAGGCGGGCGGCGAAATGAGCGCAGAGGGCCTCGAGCGTGGGGCTCTCCAGCCCGGGATGGTCATTGAGCAAGGAATGATCCAGCTCCAGGCAGGCCGTCTTGAGGGCGCTGTCCAACGCCCCCAGATCGCTGACCCAACCCACCGGTCCCGATGCAGGCCCGCGTAACGTCGCCTCGACCCGGAAGGAGTGACCGTGCAGGCGGGTATAGGGCGAGCCCTCAGCTCCCCCCTCGGGCAGGCGGTGGGCGGCGTCGAAGCTGGCGGACTTGGTGATTTCGAACACAGGTGCGGTCATGCTGTGGGCTACGGGCAGGTGAGGCGGAGGGGAGGGGCGGCTCTCTAGGCCTAAACAGCGACAAAGGCCATGGGGCCCCAGCCCCGGGTCTGGCGCGAAGACCTCAGGCGAGATTGTGGCGGCCCAGGCGACGCCAGACCGCGTGCATCAGGGCGAAGAGCGCAACGCCGCCCAGAATCGCCAGCCGCATGAGGTGAAAACCCCATACGACGAGGGCCAAGAGGAGACGCAAACCTACCGCCAGGACCATGGCCGCAAGGATGGGCAGGGCGATCAGCAGAAGAAGCGGCGACAGATTATCTGCCCTGGAACTCCCTAGACGCGCACGGCCGATCATGACGGGTTCCCTGTCGGAGGCCCGACCCGGCATGTGGGATCGCGCGCGCCTTGCGGCCAGGGCCACGCTTGAATCGCCGCCCCCGCGCCCTTCATAAGCGCGCCACCGGCGGCCCCTGTTCGGCCACCACGTCCGTCGGCGGAGACCCCGATGCCCTCCCGTTCCTCGACCCCGATCCCCACGGCTCCGTTCACCTTTGGCCTTCTGGGCCTGATCCCCTTTGTCGGCCCGCCCATCGGCGTGTTGCTGCGTCCGGAGTTCGCCGCACCGCTGTTGGGCTTACAGGCCATCTACGCGGCCCTGATTCTGTCCTTCCTGGGCGGAGCCAGGTGGGGCTTCGCGGTAACCCAAAGCCCGCCGGGAACTCTCACGGTGAGCCTCTCCATGATCCCGACCCTGGTCGCGCTCGCCCTTCTCTTCATTCCCCCGACCCTGATGAGCTGGAAGCTGGGCGGCTTCGCCCTGGCCCTCGCGGCTCACGGCGCCTGGGACGCGCGGCCGGGGGTGGGTCCTGATTGGTATCCGCGCCTTCGCAGCCTGCTCAGCGCCGTAGCCTGTGGAGGACTGATCCTCGGCGCGTGGCTCGCCTATGGCTGAAGCGCGGTCGCCTGTGGTCGTGGTCGTTGGCGCGTCCGGCGGCATCGGGCGCGCCCTGCTGGCGCGAATGGAAGGGAACGACAGGTTTGAACTCGTGGTCGGACTGTCACGGCGCCGACCGGAGGGCTGGACAGACGCGAGGATTGGCGGCGGGCGGCGACGTCTTTGGCTCCCCGCCGATCTGACGGTGGAGGCGAGTCTTGCTGCGGCGGCAAGCCGGCTTCGCGGCCTCGGCGAGGCGCACCGCATCGTGGTCGCGACGGGCATCCTTCACGGGCCGGACCTACAGCCTGAACGCACCTACAGGGCGCTCTCGCCGGAGGCCCTCGCCCGCGCCTTCGCGATTAACGCCGCGGGGCCGGCCCTGGCCGCCAAACACCTCCTGCCGCTCACGCCCAGGGACACTCCAAGCCTCTTCGCGGCCCTGTCGGCCCGTGTGGGCAGTCTCGCCGACAATCGCCTGGGCGGCTGGTACGCCTACCGCGCCTCCAAGACGGCGCTGAACATGCTGATCCGCACACTGGCCATCGAGCACGTCCGCACGCGCCCGCGGGGCGTCTGCGTGGCCCTGCATCCGGGCACGGTGGACACGCCCCTCAGCGCGCCGTTTCAGGGCGGCGTCCCGCCCGAGCGCCTGTTCACGCCTGAACGCGCCGCTGAGGCGTTGTGCGAGGTGATGGACGGTCTCACCGCCGCCGACACGGGTCGCATCTTCGCCTGGGATGGCCAGCCGATTCCGTGGTAGCCGAACGCGAGCGCTCGGCGGCGCCGTCATCGAGACCGGGAGGCGAACCTGGAGATTCACAAGCCAAAGCCCGCGCACAATCTGCGCGAGTTTCTGAGCGAAATCGCCGTCGTCGTTCTGGGCATCGTCATCGCCCTGGGCGGCGAGCAGGCGCTCGAGGGGATCAGTTGGCGTGAGAAGATTCACGCCGCAGAGGCGGCCATGCGGCGGGAGCTGCAGTATGATGACGGACCGCAGGCCGTGGTGCGCGAAGATCTGCGGGCCTGCTTCCACCAGCAGCTCATGACCATCCATCAGGCCCTTATCGATCACGCGCCGCGCAATCAGATCGCCGCTCTCGCCGCCGCCTATAATCCCCCCTTACGCACCTGGGACCAAAGGAGCTATGAAGCCGCCCTGGCCGCCGGCGTGACCGGGCGCCTTTCCGCCGAACAGTTCAACGCCTGGAGCGAGCCGTTCCTGTTCGCGGCGGCGATCAACGGCCTCAACGGCGAAGAGCGGAAGACGCTGATCGACATGCAGGCCATCTTGCCCGGGCCCGGCCCTCTGTCACCGGAAGAGGGCCAGCGCGTCCTGCGCGATGAGATGCTCCTTGACCACGCCAACACCACGATCGCGGTTCTGGCGCGGCTCATGGACGATACCGCCGTCCACGCAGGCGCGGGCGTTCCCGCAGCCGAGCGGCGGTCCCTGCTGGATCTGGCCCGGAGGCATTTCGGCGATTGCGCGCGCCCGTTCGAACTGCCCGAGGGCGTCGGCCTCTTCGGCGCGCAGCTGATGTCGCAAAAGGATCTGGGCCTCTGAAAGCGCCGCCTCGCCGACCGGGTCCTAGACGAGAGCCCCGTGACAGTGCTTGAATTTCTTGCCGGAGCCGCATGGGCAGGGGGCGTTGCGGCCTGTGCGCTCGAACCCTTCGGGCAGCGCCGAAAGAGGCAGCGGCGCCCGGGCTTCCGCCGAACCCTCGGCGAAGGTGGCGTCCACTGTCTCCAGCGCCATCTCGTTTTCGCCGGTGAGCGGGTTGAGGTGGATCTCGTTGAAACGTAGCGGCGGCGGTTCGGGCGGGGCGAACTGGAACTCCACCGTCATCAGCCAGCGGGTCACATCGTGGCGCAGATTGACGATCAGGGCCTCGAACAGGGTGAAGGCCTCGGTCTTGTACTCGTTCAGAGGGTCGCGCTGGGCATAGCCGCGCAGGCCGATCACCTGGCGCAGATGGTCCAGGTGGGTCAGATGCTCGCGCCACTGGGTGTCGATCATCTGCAGGAGGAAGGTGCGCTCCAGATGGCGCATCTGGTGCGGACTGATCAGAGTTTCGCGCTCGGCGGCGCGGGCGTCGGCGGCGGCGTTGATCCGCTCACGGAACTCCTCGTCGGCGATGCCCTCCTCGGCCGCCCAGTCGCGCACGGGCAGGGTCAGGCCCAGGACGGTCTGCAGCTTGTCGTCCAGGCCCTCGATATCCCACTGGTCGGCATAGGCCTTGGGCGGCAGGTGCAGGGCGATGAAGTCGTCGATGGTGTCGCGACGCATCTCGGTGACGATCTCGGCCAGGTCGCGGGAGTCCATGAACTCGCGGCGCTGCTCGAATACCGCCTTGCGCTGGTCGTTCACCACGTCGTCATATTGCAGAATATTCTTACGAATCTCGTAGTTGCGCTGCTCGACCCGCTTCTGGGCCGTGGCGATGGCGCTGTTCAGCCAGCGATGGGTGATCGCTTCGCCTTCCTCCAGGCCAAAGGTGCGCATGATCGCGTCCATGCGATCGCCGGCGAAGATACGCAGGAGATCGTCCTCGCAGGAGAGGAAGAACTTGGACATGCCCGGGTCGCCCTGGCGTCCGGTCCGGCCGCGAAGCTGGTTGTCGATGCGGCGGCTTTCGTGACGCTCGGTTCCCAGGACGAAGAGCCCCCCGGCCGCAAGCGCTATGGCCTTCCTGTCCGCGATCTCCGCCTCGATCCGGGCTCGCTCGGCGCGTTCGGCCTCGAAGTCCGGCTCGATCCCCAGCCCGGCCTGGTCGGCCCGCCACTTGGCCAGGCGCATGTCCACGTTGCCGCCCAGCTGGATGTCGGTGCCTCGGCCGGCCATGTTGGTGGCGATGGTGATCGCCCCGGGTGCGCCAGCGTCCGCGACGATATAGGCCTCCTGCTCGTGATAGCGGGCGTTGAGCACCTGGTGCGGCAGGCCGACCCGATGCTGGCCATTCTCCTCCCAGGCGTGGGTCTTCAGGAGCTCTGACAACTGCTCCGACTTCTCGATGGAGACCGTGCCCACCAGCACGGGCTGGCCGCGGCGATGACATTCTTCGAGCTGCAGGATGATGGCCCGGTTCTTTTCGGCGGTGGTGCGATAGACCTCGTCGTCGAAGTCCTTGCGCATGATCGGCCGGTTGGTCGGGATCTCCGCCAGGTCCATCTTGTAGATGTCGTAGAACTCCTGGGCCTCCGTGGCCGCCGTGCCGGTCATGCCCGAGAGCTTTTTGTAGAGGCGGAAATAGTTCTGGATGGTGACCGAGGCCAGGGTCTGGTTCTCGGGCTGGATATCCACGCCCTCCTTGGCCTCCAGGGCCTGGTGCAGGCCCTCCGACAGGCGCCGGCCATGCATCATGCGGCCGGTGAACTCGTCGATCAGCATCACCTCGCCGCTGCGCACGATATAGTCGCGGTCGCGCTGATAAAGGATATTGGCTCTCAGGGCTTGGTTCACGTGGTGAACCACCGAGACATTGGCCGGGTCATAAAGTCCGCCCGAATCCACGACCAGGTGGCCCGCGGCGGCCAGCTTCTGCTCCACCACCTCCGCGCCATGCTCGCTCAGGAGAACCTGGCGCTGCTTTTCGTCGTGTTCGAAGGTGGCTTCGTCGGTGATTACCTCGCGCACCAGGGCGTCGATGGTCCGGTAGAAATCGGAGCGGTCCTCGGTGGGCCCGGAGATGATCAGCGGCGTGCGCGCCTCGTCGATCAGGATGGAGTCCACCTCGTCGACAATGGCGAAGCTGTGCCCGCGCTGGACCATGTCGGTGGGTTCATAGGCGAGGTTGTCGCGCAGATAGTCGAAGCCGAACTCGTTATTGGTGCCGTAGGTGATGTCGCTGTCATAGGCGCGCTTGCGCTCGGGTTGTGAGAGGCCGTTGACGATCACCCCGACCGAGAGGCCGAGGAATCGATAGATCCGCCCCATCCATTCGGCGTCCCGCGTGGCCAGGTAATCGTTGACCGTGATCAGGTGCACGCCCTCGCCGGCCAGGGCGTTGAGATAGGTCGGGGCCGTGGCCACCAGGGTCTTGCCCTCCCCGGTGCGCATCTCGGCGATGCCGCCCTTGTGCAGGACCAGCCCGCCGACGAGCTGAACGTCATAGTGACGCTGTCCCAGCGTGCGCTTGGCCGCCTCGCGCACCACGGCGAAGGCTTCGTCGGTGAGCGAATCCAGGCTTGCCCCGGCCGCGAGCCGCTCGCGGAAGGCCACGGTCTGGCCGCGCAGGTCGTCGTCGCTCATGGCCGCGAAGCGCGGCTCCAGAGCGTTGATCTTCTGTACGCGGGCCAGCATCGCCTTGACCTTGCGGTCATTGGAGGAGCCGAAGATTTTTCTAAGATCGAGCATCGACAGGGGGCGTCGTCCTTGGAGGGGCAGGCGGCGGAGGTCCGCAGTGGCGGCCCCGGTCGAATCCGGAGCGCCAGACGCCGGCCCATAGCACATAGGCCCGCTGTTCGCGCGCCCCGGCGGACTTAGGAAGCGCGAAGGGGCGTGTCAACGCGATGTCCGGACGCGATGCGCCCGGACCGTGGCGCGCGATGCACTCTGGCGGCGGCGTTCAGGCCAGGGCGGCGGCGCTGGGGCGGGCCCTCACCCGCTCGGACCAGGCGGCGATATTGGCGTTGGCGGGGTGGAGCGGCTGGCCCACCGAGGCGCCAAATCCCAGGAAGACGAACAGCATGATGTCAGCCAGGGTGAAGCGGTCGCCGACAACGAAGGTCCGTCCCGCCATGCGGGCGTCGAGCCAGGCGAGGTTCTTCTGGGCGATGGCCTTGAGGTCAGCGGCGGCCTGCGGAATGGTCGGGATGCGGTCCTTGAACATGCCCAGGCCCTCGGCGTAGCGGAAGCCGCTGGCCATCGGCTCCAGAATGCCCAGGTCGATGCGCCGGACCCACATGCGCGTCTCCGCACGCTGCATCGGCGTCTCGCCGATAAGGGCCGGCTGGGGGTGCAGTTCCTCGAGGTATTCGCAGATGGCGGTGATCTCGGCGAGAATCAGACCCTCGCGCGTCTCCAGGGCCGGGGTGGTGCCCGAGGGATTGAGGGCGAGGTACGGCTCCTTGCGGTTCTCGCCGGACAGGAGGTCGACCTGGTGACGGGGGATATCCAGGCCCTTCTCGGCGATGAACATCTTCACGACACCCGGGTTGGGTCCGATGGACTGATAGAGCTTCATAGCCGTTCCTCCTTGGCGATCGACCTGGATGCCGCGCCGGGCGGCGCGAGACCTTTGACCGGGCGCGCGGGGACTGGCAAGGCGTCGTCCCGCCTGACGCGACGTCGCTCCGGGACGCGCCGAAGGCCTTGAGGGAGGATAGATCCATGAGCTCAGGCGCCGCCTTGCCCGTCTCGCCCCTGGCCGTCCCGTTTCCTGAACTGCCCCGCGTGCGCGGCCTGGCGCTTCAGACCGCGCGGGCGGGCTTCTACACCGCGGAGCGCGATGACCTCCTGCTCATGCGTTTCGACCGCGAGGCGGCCTGCGCGGGGGTCTTCACCCGACATGGCGTCGGCTCGGCGCCGGTGGACTGGTGCAGGGCGCGCCTGCCCGGGGGGCAGGGCTGGGCCCGCGCCGTGCTGGTCAATGCCGGATGCGCCAATTCCTTCACCGGAGAGCCGGGCGCGGCGGCGGCGGGGAGGTCCGCGGCCGCCGTCGCGGCGGAGCTCGGCTGCGCCCCCCAGGATGTGCTCCTGGCCTCCACCGGGGTGATCGGCGTGCTGCTGGACGACTCCCGGATCGCGGGGCGGGCGGGCGAACTGGCCCGTGGCGACACGGACTGGCGAGCCGCCGCAGCGGCCATCTCCACTACGGACACCTTCCCCAAGGGCGCCGGCGCCTCTTGCGACATCGGCGGCGTGCCGGTTCGCATCGCGGGCATCGCCAAGGGATCGGGTATGATCGCCCCCGATATGGCCACCATGCTGGCCTTTGTGGCCACGGACGCCAGCTTGCCCCCCGCCGTTCTGCGCAGCCTGCTGCGCCGCGCCGCGCCACGGACCTTCAACGCCGTCACCGTGGACGGCGACCGTTCGACCAACGACACCCTGCTGCTCTTCGCCACCGGCGCCGCCGGCGCGCCGGCCATCTCTCGCGCCTCGGACCCGCGCCTGGCGGGCTTCGTCCGCGCCCTGGAGGGGGTTCTGCTCGATCTCGCCCTGCAGTTGGTGCGCGATGGCGAGGGCGCGTCAAAATTCGTCAAGGTCTCTGTGGAGGGGGCGACGAGCGCGGCCTCGGCCAGGCGGATCGCCCGCTCCATCGCCGAGAGCCCGCTGGTCAAGACCGCCTTCGCCGGCGAGGACGCCAACTGGGGCCGCATCGTCATGGCCGTGGGCAAGGCTGATCAGCCCATCGACCGCGCACGGCTCAGCGTCCGCTTCGGCCCGCTGTGGGCGGCGAAGGACGGCCGGGTCGCGCCCGGATACGACGAGGCGGCGATGAGCGCCTATATGAAGAACGCAGAGCTCGAAGTCGCCGTGGATGTGGGCGTCGGCGCCGCGCGTGCGCAGATGTGGACCTGCGACCTCACCAGGCAGTATGTGGCGATCAATGGGGATTACCGCTCCTGAGAGGGGCGTCGGTCCCCGGTCAGCCTCCGGCTCGCCGGCCCTGACCGCCGCCGGGACGGCCGCGGTTCTGGGATCGACCCTTGTGGAAGCCATGGCCTTGCGCCCCTGGGCCGCGGCCGGCGCCGTGAACCGCCCCGTGGCTCGCACCCGGCCCGCCGCCCGGCCGCCCGTGGCCGCCATGACCGTGGCCGCCATGACCGTGACCGCCGAAGCTGTGGCCATTCTTGCCCTGGCCCTGACCATCCCGCGGACCCTTGGGCTTGGCGCCCTGGCGATGGGCGCGGGCCTCGCCGGACTCGCCGGCGGCCGGATCGTAGGCGCTCGGCGCGAGCTTGGCGTCCGCCGCGACCTGCGCCCCTAGCGCCCGATCATTGCGCCGGTCGAAGCTCGGGACCCTCTGACGCGTGACCTTCTCGATGTCTTTGAGGAGCGAGCGCTCGTCGTCCGCCACCAGACTGATCGCCACACCCTCGGCCCCAGCCCGCGCGGTCCGGCCGATGCGGTGCACATAGGCCTCCGGAACATTGGGAAGATCGTGGTTGAACACGTGGCTCACGGCGTCGATGTCGATCCCGCGCGCGGCGATGTCCGTGGCCACCAGGGTCTGGACCTCGCCGGCCTTGAAGGCGGCCAGGGCGCGCTCGCGCTGGCCTTGGGTCTTGTCGCCGTGGATGGCCGCGGCGGAGAGGCCGCCCCGTTCGAGATAGCGGGCCACACGGTCCGCTCCGCGCTTGGTGCGCGTGAAGACGAGGGCCTTGGCCTTGGGCATTTCGGCGATCAGCTCGCAGAGCAGGGCCGCCTTGCGCGCCGCTTCGACGAACAGGACGCTCTGGGCGATGCGCTCCACCGTGGTCGCCTGGGGCGTGACCTCGACCCGGGCCGGATCGCGCAGCAGGTCGGCGGCCAGCTTGCCGATTTCGCCGGGCATGGTGGCGGAGAAGAACAGGTTCTGGCGCACCTTGGGCAGGGTCGCGACGATCCGGCGGATGGGCTGCAGAAAGCCCAGATCGAGCATCTGATCGGCCTCGTCGAGCACAAAGACCTCCGTCGCTGAGAGCTCGGCGGTCTTTTGCTGCATGTGGTCGATCAGGCGCCCGGGCGTGGCCACGAGGATGTCGACGCCGCCAGCCAGGGCGCGGGTCTGGGCGCCATACTTGACGCCGCCGAACACCACGGCGACGGTGAATCCCATCAAACGGCCATAGGTGCGGAAGCTGTCGGCAATCTGACTCGCCAGTTCGCGGGTCGGGCTGAGCACCAGGGCGCGGCAGCCGCGACGCGGCGCCGGGCGGCGGTCGGCGTCCAGCCGCTGCAGGATGGGAAGGGCGAAGGCGGCGGTTTTGCCGGTGCCGGTCTGGGCGATGCCCAGGAGGTCGCGGCCGGCAAGGACATGAGGGATGGCCTGGGCCTGGATCGGCGTTGGGCGTTCATAGCCTTCTTGGGCGAGGGTCGCGAGAAGGGGCTTGGCGAGGCCAAGATCCTGGAAGGTGGTCATGAAGAGGTGAGACTTTCGGTTGCGTGCGGCGCCCTTGGCGTCGGCGTGCGGCCCTCGCCCCGCGGCTTTTGAGCCTGAGGTGAGAGAGGAGGAGAAGCGCCCCGCGTGTCCGGGCGCCCGGGTGGGCTGGAGAAGCTCGAACGCTCGACAGCTGGGGCGACGGAGGTCGCCCTCACGCGGCTGG
The DNA here is from genome assembly GCA_021808285.1 of Pseudomonadota bacterium. Classification (GTDB taxonomy): domain Bacteria; phylum Pseudomonadota; class Alphaproteobacteria; order Caulobacterales; family Caulobacteraceae; genus Acaudatibacter. Next base: position 31,051 of record JAKBBV010000017.1, read on the forward strand.
AGCGCCAGGACCGCCCCCCGCGATTGGAGGACGTGACGCCCCTTCGCCCTATCCGCCGCCAAAGTCAAGGATGTCGCGGCCCGCGCGTCCGATCTATGGAGTCGGCCTCACTCGGGATCAAGGAAAGCGCGGCCAAGACATGACCCTGATGCTCGTCGCCGCCTGCGCCCTGGTCGACATCGATGGCCGGGTGCTCATCGGCCAGAGGCCGGCGGCCAAATCCCTGGGCGGTTTATGGGAGTTTCCCGGCGGCAAGCTCGAACCGGGAGAAACGCCGGAGGCGTGCCTTATCCGCGAACTGCGGGAGGAGCTGGGCATAGAGGTCGCCAGATCCTGCCTGGCGCCCTTCGTCTTCGCCAGCCACGGCTATGAGGCGACCCATCTGCTGATGCCGCTCTATCTCTGCCGCCGCTGGGAGGGATTCGTCCGTCCCCTGGCCCACGACAAACTCGCCTGGGTCAAGCCGGAGAAGCTCGCCGACTATCCGATGCCGCCGGCCGACCTTCCCTTGGTGGCGTGGCTAAGGGATCTGCTTTGAGGGGCGCGCGGAAACCAGACCGCGGGCTCAGTTCAAAATATCGAGACCGGTGGCTGAGAACTCGTTCAGCATACTGAGGAACCAATTGTGGATGCGCAGGCCGTTGGCCAGCATCACGGGTGAGTCCATCGCCCTGTTGGGCACGATATATCCCCCGTCCCGGCATTCGAGGCGACCGCTCTCCACCATGCGGTTGAGGCGCCGACGCGCGGTCGTATAGGGCATGCCGAGCGCCGTCGCGATGCTGCGAGCGGCGGCGGGCCGTCGCAGGCTGTCGGGCGGCGCCTGTTCCGCAGAGGCGAACCGCCAGGCGACTTCCGGATCATAGGTGAAGTGTCGGGTATTCTCGACCATGACCATGCAGAAGAGGACACCGGTCGTATAATCTCCGTGGACGGGAATGCCATCCAGGATGACCCGCAGCACAAAGTGGGTCACGCCCCGGCCGATCAGAAATTCCGGCGGGGGGGAATCCGAAAGTCGGGCCCGGAACGGCTCTGCATTTGGACGCCTGGCCTCAAGCGGAAAGCTGACGCGCCGAAGTTCGCTAATGAGGGAGGCGAAGCGGGTGACGAGGTGGCCCCTCTGCTCGGTGGTCGAGGGGGTGTCGAAATGCCCCGCCGGGACGATCACCCCCTGTCCCGGGAGGCGTACGCACAGTCCCGCGGCGACCAAGGCGTCAACATGACGGCGCGTGGTTTCGGGAGAAGAGGACAGAGTCTCGGCGAGCGCGTGAACGCTGATGGGGCGGCGCTCGGAGTCCGGCGGGGCCACATAGGCGTAGGCCCAGGAGGTATGGGGATCTCGACTGAGATGCTCGACATTCGCATGCTGAATCGCTGAGAGCGTCAGGCCATGTCCCAGATGTCCGTTCACCGATCGGGCGGAGCGCGCGATCACCGCCGTGATGAAATCCAGCAGAACGCGTGTCGTAAAACGCTGCGGAGGCGGCGCCCCTGTTTGATGATCTAGGGAGCGCATGGGGGGGCGTTCCTGATCATGTCGCTGAAGGCAATTGCGCCAGTGCGCCGGGACCGACCCGGCGCGTCCGCTCGGACGCCAGCTTTGCCATTTTGAGCAACGCCCCGTCTTTTCGGCATCGCGAGGGGCAAAATAGAACATGGCGAATTGAAGGAGCAATTTCGGCGGTCTGACGTCCGGGCGCACCCAAGGCGTCTCCGGATGGATTGGGTCGGAAGGGCAGTGGGGGGAGGCACGATCGAACTTGTCCCCGTCCGTTGAACACGGTCTGCGGCGCCGCGGCCGCGGCATGGCTTTGACGTGAGTCTGCCACAGGGCAAAGTCGCGCGCGAGGGCGCTTGGGGCTTCCGGACGCGGCTGCGCGGCCTGTCCTTGATGGGCGCGGTGGCGGCTTTGGCCTTCGCGGGGGCGGCGCCGCGCGCCGTGGCCCTGACCTCCAACACGACCCCGGCGATCAGCTGCCCAACGGATACCTCTGCGGCGGTGTCCCTGGTTCAGGGCTGGCAGACGACCTATGCGGCCGGGCCTCCGGCCGGCCCGCCTCCGACCAACGACCCGAACTATGCGGCTGACCTGAACACCTACAATACGAAACTCGCGGCCTATAACGCCGCCGCCGCCGACCTCTCCGCCTACGGCGCCCCGACCACCGCCGCGGCCACGCCGTCCTCCTACAACTATAATCCAAGCACGTCGGACTCGACCTTCAACACGTCCTGCGTTGCTCAGATCAACAGCAATGACGCCGCCGCGCTCGCGGCGTCGAAGACGTCGTCGTCGCCGGCGACCGGAGGATCTACGGGCCAGACCTCAGGCGTCACTCAACAGGTGGCCCCGGTGAACGGGATCGCGGTCTCGTCCATCGGCGGCGGCGGCAGCGGCGGCGTCACCATTCCCATTATCGCCTTCATCATTCCGATCGCCTCCTTTGGCACGAACGGCGGCGGCGGCGGGACCGGCGGAGCCGCCAATGTCTCCACCAATTACGGCAACATAACCACCAGCGCGTCGTCGCTTCCCGGCATCTCCGCCCTAAGCGTCGGGGGCAATGGCGGCGATGGCGGCAGCGGCTTCATCGGCTTCTACGCCAGTGGCGGCAATGGCGGACAGGGTGGGGGCAGCGTTGGGGTGGACGTTCAGTCGGGGGCCGTGATCAGCACCTCCGGCGTCAACGCAGCGGGCATCTATGGCCTCAGCGCCGGCGGAAACGGTGGAAACGGCGGCAGCGTTCTGGCGGCCGTGGCCTCATCGGCCGGCAATGGCGGCGGCGGCGGGGCCTCGGGTGACGTGACGATCGGCAATAGCGGCGCCATCACCACCACTGGAGAGGGCGGCGCCGGCATCGTTGCGCGCAGTCTCGGCGGCGCCGGCGGCGCCGGAGGTTCGGTGGGGGCAAGCCTGTTCGGCGGGGGCGGCAGCGGCGGCCCCACGGGCGTGGCCGGCAATCTGGATGTCAACTCCACGGGCGCAATCACCACCAGCGGCGCCAACGCTCAGGGCATCTACGCCCAGTCCGTGGGCGGGTTCGCCGGCAATGGCGGTTCGACCGGCATCGGCGTGGTCGGCTTCGGCGGGAGCAGCCAGAGCGGCGGCGCCGGCGGCAATGTCACCGTCTCGACCGGAGCCGATGCGACGATCGTCACCAACGGCGCCAGCTCCTCGGGCATTTTCGCCCAGAGCGTGGGCGGCGGCGGCGGAAATGGCGGCGGCGGCGCCGGGATCGTCGGCTTCGGGGCCCAGGGCTCGGAAGGCGGGGCGGGGGGCAATATCAGCGTCACCAATGCCGCGACGATCGAGATCTATGGCGACCAGTCGTCCGGGATCTATGCCCAGAGCGTGGGCGGCGGCGGCGGTTCGGGCGGCGGCGGCGCTGGCATCGTCGGGATCGGCGGCGCTGGCGTCAGCGGCTCAGTCGGCGGCTCGGTCACCGTGGACAACTCCGGGACGATCGTCACCCACGGGACGGGCAGCTTCGTCAGCACCGGCGCCTCGACCTTTGAATCCGGGATTTTCGCCCAGTCCGTCGGCGGGTCCGGTGGGGACGGGGGGTCGAGCGCCGGCCTGGTTTCCATCGGCGGCGCGGGTGGGTCAGGCGAGAATGGCGGTGCGGTTTCCGTCAGCAATTCGGGCGCCATCGTCAACCTCTGCACGGGCGCCTGCGCCTACACCACCTCGATCTTCGCCCAGAGCGTGGGCGGCGGCGGCGGAAATGGCGGCGGCTCCGTGGGGCAGTTCGCCCTCGGCGGATCGGGCGGGGCCGGTGGGACGGGCGGCCTGGTGTCCGTGGTCAATACCGGGTCACTCACCGCGGTGGGGAACGACAGTTACGGCGTCTTTGCTCAGAGCGTGGGCGGCGGCGGCGGCAATGGCGGCTTCGCGGCCTCGGCCGGTCTGTTCGTCGGCATCTCGGTGGGGGGATCGGGCGGCGCGGGCGGCGGCGCGGGAAACGTCTGCGTGAATACCGACGCCGGCTGCACCACGGCGCTTGATAATCTGGGCGCGGCGACGATCACGACAAACGGCCAGAGGTCCTCTGGCATCTTCGCCCAGTCCATCGGCGGCGGCGGCGGCAACGCCGGCTTCGCGCTGTCTGGCGCGGTGGGCGTGGGCTTTACCGCCTCAGAGAGCTTTGGCGGGGCGGGGGGCTCCGGTGGGGCGGCGGGCAATGTGCTTGTGGGTTCGGACGGGATCATCCTCACCGGAGGCGATCAGTCCAACGGCATCTATGCCTCCTCGGTCGGCGGCGGGGGAGGCTCCGGCGGCTTCGCCATCTCGGCCACTGGCGGCGTCGGAGGCGCCCAGGCCCTCTCCTTCGGCGGCGCGGGCGGAGCCGGCAATGCCGCGGGGTCGGTCGGGATCAACAGCGCCACCAACATCACCACGTCGGGCGTGCAGTCGAACGGCATTTTCGCCCTCTCCGTGGGCGGCGGCGGCGGCAATGGCGGCTTCGCGGTCTCCGGCACCGGCGGCATCGGGGGCGCAGCCGCCTCCCTGGGAGGTTCTGGCGGCGTGGGCGCCGACGGCGGAGCGGTCTCCGTCGCCTCGAACGGCGCCATCCAGACCGGGGGCGCCCAGTCCAACGCCATCTATGCCGAGAGCGTCGGCGGCGGCGGCGGCTCCGGCGGCTTCGCCATCTCCGCGACAGGCGGTCTCCTTGCGGGCGGGTCCTTCTCCGCAGGCGGAAGCGGGGGCGATGGCGGCAACGGTCAGGTCGTCACAGTCAACGCCAGCGGGTCGCTGACGACCGCAGGACCCAATTCGAACGGCATCTTCGCCGAGAGCGTCGGCGGCGGCGGCGGCAACGGCGGGTTCAGCGTGGCGGCGGCGGGCGCCGGTATCGGCGCGGTCGGCGCGACCTTTGGCGGCTCTGGCGGCGATGGCGGCATGGGGGCCGCGGTGACGGCGTCCAACGGGGCGACCATCTCGACGGCCGGCGACCTGTCCAATGGGATCTTCGTCCAGAGCGTGGGCGGCGGCGGCGGAAATGGCGGCTTCGCCGTCTCGGCGGCGGCGGCGGGAATCGGCGCGGCGGCGTTCAGCTTTGGCGGCGACGCCGGCACGGGCGGCTCCGGCGGGGCGGCCTCGGTCACCAATACAGGCGCCATCTCCACCGCCGGGAATCTCTCGAACGGCATCTTCGCCCAGAGTGTCGGCGGCGGCGGCGGCAATGGAGGAATGTCCGGGGCCGCAGCAGGGGCCGGTGTCGGCGCGGCGGCCTTCACCATCGCCGGTCGCGGCGCCGGCGGCGGCGTGGGGGACGTGGTCACTGTCGACAGTCAGGGCGACATCAGCACCAGCGGCGTTCAGTCGAACGGCATTTTCGCCCAGAGCGTGGGCGGCGGCGGCGGCAATGGCGGCTTCGCGATTTCCGCAGCCGGCGCGGGCATGGGGTCGGCTTCAGTCGCTCTCGGCGGAAGCGCCGGTTCCGGCGCTTCATCCGGTGCGGTCACCGTCTGCGCCAATTCCGGCCCGCTGTGTCCGACCTCCTCCACGCCGCCCGCGAGCGCCGCGGAGCTCTTGACCACCGGCGCGCAGTCGAACGGCATTTTCGCCCAGAGCGTGGGCGGCGGCGGCGGCAATGGCGGATTTTCCGCCTCTCTGGCCGGCGGCGGCGTTGGCGCGATGTCCCTGGGACTTGGCGGCGGCGGCGGATCCGGAGGCGCGGCAGGCGCCGTCACCGTGGTTGCAGGCGGGATGATCGGCACTGAAGGCGACTCGGCGAACGCCATCTTCGCCCAGAGTGTGGGCGGCGGCGGCGGTTCCGGCGGCTTCTCCCTGTCCTTGGCCGGCGCCGGCACGGGTGCGGCCTCTCTGTCCTTCGGCGGCGGTGGGGGGACCGGCGGCGGCGCGGGGACGGTCACGGTCAATAATGGCGCCGACCTCGCCACTCTGGGACAGGAGTCCGCGGGCATCCTCGCCCAGAGCGTGGGCGGCGGCGGCGGCAGCGGCGGTTTCTCCCTCGCCGGCGCCGCGTCGGGAGTCGGCGCCGTGGGTCTGAGCTTCGGCGGCTCCGGAGCTGACGGCGGAGCCGGCGCTGCGGTCAATGTGACCAGCAACGGCAATATCTCGACCGGGATCAATGGCCAGGGCGCCGTCGTCGGCGGGGTCGGATCGGACGGAATCTTCGCCCAGTCGGTGGGCGGCGGCGGCGGCGATGGCGGATTCGCGGTCTCGGCCGCTGTGGGCGGGGTCGGCGCCGCCACCCTGGGCTTTGGCGGCAGCGGCGCCGATGGTGGCCTCGGCGGCCAGGTCGGCGTCACCAGCGCGGGCTCGATCACCACGGGAGGCGCCCGCGGCGACGCCATCTTCGCCCAGTCGGTGGGCGGCGGCGGCGGCGATGGCGGCTTCTCGGTCACCGGGTCCGCAGGCGGCGATGGCGCCGCGACCTTTTCCTTCGGCGGTCAAGGCGGGGCTGGCGGGTCGTCCGCCAATGTCAGTGTGGCGTCGACGGGGGCTCTCACCACCCTCGGCGACAGCGCCAACGCCATCTTCGCCCAGTCGGTCGGCGGCGGCGGCGGCAGTGGCGGCTTTTCAGTCGGGGTTTCGGGCGCCGGGATGGGTTCTGTTGGTCTGGCGATGGGCGGCGCCGGCTCCGGCGGCGGGGACTCGGGCCTGGTGAGCGTCGTCTCGAACGGCGCCCTCGCGACGAGCGGCGCGCAGTCGAACGCCATCTTCGCCCAGTCGGTGGGCGGCGGCGGCGGCAACGGCGGGTTCTCGGTCACGGCGGCGGCGGGCGGTTATGGGGCCGTGGCCTTGTCATTCGGCGGCGGGGCGGGCCAGGGCGGCAACGCGGCGGCCGTGAACGTCACCAGCACGGGGGGCATCTCGACCCAGGGGAGCCAGTCCAACGGCGTCTTCGCCCAGTCGGTGGGCGGCGGCGGCGGCAATGGCGGCTTCTCCATATCCGCTGCGGGCTCTCAGTATGGTTCGGTCTCTCTAGGTTTCGGCGGCGGCGCCGGCGACGGCGGCCTGGCCTCGGCGGTCAATGTCGCCTCGACCGGGGGCATTGCCACGTCTGGCAATTTCGCCAACGGCATCGTGGCGCAGTCGCTCGGGGGTGGGGGCGGCAATGGCGGATTCTCCGCGGCCGTAGCGGGCGCGCAATACGCCTCAGTGGCGCTAGCCTTCGGCGGAGGGGCTGGCGACGGCGGTACGGCCCAGGGCGTCACCGTGACCAGCACGGGCGCGATCTCCACCGGCGGGGCGCAGGCCTACGGCATTCTCGCCCAGTCGCTCGGCGGCGGCGGCGGTTCCGGTGGGTTCGCCGTCTCGGGTTCGGCCGCCGTCGGCAGTTCGGTCGGGGCGCTCAGCCTCGCATTGGGCGGCGCCGGCGGCGCCGGGGCGACAGCCGGCGATGTGCAGGTGACGAGCGCAGGGGATATCGCCACAGCCGGCGCCGGTTCGGTCGGCATCTTCGCCCAGTCGGTGGGCGGCGGCGGCGGCGCCGGGGGGCTCAGCGGCGCATTCGCGATCAGCGCCGGCAATGCTGTCGCCAATAGCGTCGGAGGCGTTGGCGGAACCGGCAATGCGGCCGGCGCCGTCACCGTAGGATCGACGGGAAATATCGAAACCCTCGGCGACAATGCCGATGGCATCCTCGCCCAGTCGGTGGGCGGCGGCGGCGGTCAAGGCGGCCTCAGCCTCGCCGCTGCGGCGACCGAGAAGGGCCAGGCGATCGGCAGCAGCGCCGGCGGCGGCGGCTCATCCGGCGCAGTCGCCGGGGCGGTGAGCGTCACCAGCGCCGGGACGGTGATGACGGCCGGCAATCTGTCTGACGGCATTTTCGCCCAGTCCGTGGGCGGCGGCGGCGGATCGGGCGGGTCGAGCGTCACCGCGGCCCTGACCGTCGATGGGACGGGCAAGGCGCAGAGCGTCGGCGGCTCTGGCGGTGTTGGGGCGAATGGCGCCGCGGTGACCGTGACCGCCTCTACGGGCCAAGCGCCGGCCATCGCGGGCTATTCGGTCGTCACCGAGGGAACCGGGGCCAACGGCATTTTCGCCCAGAGCGTGGGCGGGGGCGGCGGCTCTGGCGGATTCAGCGTCGGCGCGGGCTTTTCCTCCAATGACAACGTCACGACCAACGCCGTCGGCGGCGGCGGCGGCGGAGCGGGCTAGGCCTCGACGGTCACGGTGGCCAATCTCGGGTCGATCTCAACCAAGGGCGCGGATGCGAACGGCATCCTGGCGCAGAGCGTTGGCGGCGGCGGCGGCGACGGCGGATTCGCGGTCGGCGCTGCGGCCTCGGTGAAGGGGGACGCAACCTCGAGCGTCGGCGGGGGCGCCGGCGGCTCCGCCGGCGACGCCAACTCCGTCAGCGTCAATAGCACAGGCGCCATCTCCACGCTTGGGGCCAGCGCCAACGGCGTCTTCGCTCAGTCGGTGGGCGGGGGCGGCGGCTCAGGCGGCTTCACGGTCAGTGCGGGCTTTTCCTCACAAGGCGCGGCGACATCGGACGCCGTAGGCGGCGCCGGCGGGTCGGCGGGGAACGGCGGGGCGGTTGCGGTGACAGTGGCCGGCGCCATCTCGACCCAAGGGCAGAGCGCCAACGGCGTGTTTGCTCAGTCCGTGGGCGGCGGCGGCGGCGACGGCGGCTTCGCCGTCGGGGCCGGAGCTTCCCTCAAGGGGCAGGCCAGCTCGACGATCGGCGGCGGCGGCGGCGGTGCGGCCGGCGGCGCCTCGACGGTGACGGTGGCGGCCAGCGGCGGGCCGATCACGACCGCAGGCGCCGCGGCCAACGGCATCTTCGCCCAAAGCGTGGGCGGCGGCGGCGGCGTGGGCGGGTTCTCTGTGGGCGCCGATTTCACTTCGAGCGGGGCAGGCGCGACCACCTCGATCGGTGGATCGGGCGGATCCGGGGGACAGGCCGGGGCCGTGACGGTGACCCTCTCCAACGACATCACCACAGCCGGGGCCGGCGCGAACGGCGTGTTTGCTCAGAGTGTGGGCGGCAGCGGCGGATCTGGTGGGTTCTCGGCAGGCGGGGCCTTCTCCATAAGCGGGGCTACCACCTCGACCATCGGCGGCGGCGGAGCCGGCGTCGGAAACACGGCGGGGGCCGTGGAGGTTTCAGGTTCGGGCGCCATCGGCACGGCGGGCATCGAGGCTAACGGCATCCTCGCCCAGAGCGTGGGCGGCGGCGGCGGCAATGGCGGCTTCGCAGTTGGCGCGGCCTTGAGCTCCAGCGGAGGAGCGACCAGCACGGCGACCGGCGGCGGCGGCGGCGATGCCGGTAATGCGGCCTCGGTTCAGGTGAGTCATACGGACGCCGTGCTCACCTCCGGCCAAGGCGCCGATGGAATCCTGGCCCAGAGCGTGGGCGGCGGCGGCGGCAATGGCGGCTTCGCCGTTGGGGCCGGCGCCTCTCTGAGCGCCGACGCCTCCTCCACCGTCGGCGGCGGCGCGGGCGGCGCGGCAGGGCTCGGCGGCGACGTTACGGTCTCTCAGAGCGGCGCAGTCACGACGCAGGGACAGGGCGCTACCGGCATTTTCGCCCAGAGCGTGGGCGGCGGCGGCGGCAATGGCGGCTTCGCGGTCTCGGGGGCCCTCAGTTCGAGCGGTGGGGCGACCTCCTCCGGCGTCGGCGGCGCCGGTGGGTCCGGCGGCGTTGCGGGCAATGTGAACGTCACCTACGCCGGAAACGTCAGCACGTCTGGCGGCGCCGGCGACGGGGTCCTCGCCCAGTCGATCGGCGGAGGCGGCGGCAATGGCGGCTTCACCGTAGGCTCCGGACTGTCGATCAGCGGCGCGGCGACCTCCGGCGTGGGCGGCGGCGGCGGCGGTTCGGGCAATGCCGCGGGCAATGTCGCCATCACGGGGACGGGGAACGTCTCGACCACGGGCGACAACGCCAGCGCTCTGTTCGCTCAAAGCGTGGGCGGCGGAGGCGGCTCCGGAGGGTTCAGCGTCGGCGCCGCGGCCTCGCTCGATGGGGCCGCCAATTCCACGGTGGGCGGCGGCGGGGGTGGCTCGGCCAACAATGCCGGAACCGTAACGGTCGCCTCCACCGGCGCCTTGTCCACCCAGGGCGCCAATGCGATCGCGTTGTTCGCCCAATCGGTGGGCGGCGGCGGCGGGGCCGGCGGCTTTGCCGTAGGCGGCGCCCTCTCATCGAGCGGCGGCGCGGCCTCCGACACCACGGGCGGAGGCGGCGGCTCAGCCGGTAACGCCGGCGCGGTCCAGGTGACCACCACGGGCGCCATCACGACGGTGGGCGACAAGTCCGCCGGCATTCTGGCCCAGTCCGTGGGCGGCGGCGGCGGCAACGGCGGTTTCGCCGTGGGCGGGGCCCTGTCCGTCAGCTCCAACGCCGCGGCCACGGTCGGGGGCGGAGCGGGCGGCTCGGCGGGTAATGCTGGCTCGGTCAGCGTCACGAGCCAGGGCGACATCACAACCCAAGGCGCCAACGCCACGGCCTTGGAAGCGCAATCCATCGGCGGCGGCGGCGGGAATGGCGGCTTCGCCGTCGCAGCGGGGGGCGCCCTCTCCAGCGCTTCGAGCGAGGCGGACTCGGTCGGCGGCGGCGGCGGGGCCGCGGGCACGGCTGCGGCGGTGACGGTCAACGAGACCGGCAATCTGCACGCCGCGGGGGATCTGTCTCACGCCCTGCTGGCCCAAAGCATCGGCGGCGGCGGCGGCGCAGGCGGGTTCTCCATATCGGGGGATCTCGCCTTGAGCGGTTCGGGCGCCGCCGATTCCACCGGCGGCGGCGGCGGCGCGGGCAATAGCGCCGGAGCGGTCACCGTGAACGCCACGGGGCAGCTCTGGACATTCGGCAATGGAGCCTCCGCATTGCTCGCCCAGTCCATTGGCGGCGGCGGCGGCGCCGGCGGTTTCTCCGGCGGGCTGTCGATGGCCTCGGGTGGCGGCTCGGCTGCGGACAGCGTCGGCGGTGACGGCGGGGCCGGTTCGGATGCCGGAGCGGTCAATCTCACGGTTTCCGGCGAGGTGGCCACACTTGGGGTCAATGCCTCGGGCATCGTCGCCCAGTCCATCGGCGGCGGCGGCGGCGCCGGCGGCTTCTCGATCGGCGCGTCCCTGAGCTCAAGTGGAGCCGGGGCAGCGGACAGCGTGGGCGGGGCGGGGGGCTCGGGTGGCCTTGGCGGCGCGGTGACGGTCGCCAGCGCGGCGACCATCTACACCACCGGCGCGCTCTCGAATGGAATCGTCGCTCAGTCGATCGGCGGCGGCGGCGGAATGGGTGGGTTTGGCGTGGCGGGAGCCTTCGCTCTGGGCGCCGGCGCGGCGTCGAGCGCCACCGGCGGGGCGGGCGGCGGCGGGCATGACGCCGGCGCGGTGAACGTTCTGAACGCCGGAAACATCACCACCTCTCAGGGCGGAGATGTGGGCATTCTCGCCCAGTCGATCGGCGGCGGCGGCGGCAATGGCGGTTTCGCCGGGGCGCTGACGATCACCAGCGCCACCAGCGCGGTCAGCAACAGCCTCGGAGGATCGGGCGGAGACGGAGGGGTGGGCGCCGCGGTCGAGGTGTCGAACGCCGCCGCCATCCAGGCGACCGGCGATCGGTCCACAGGGATTCTCGCTCAGTCCATTGGCGGCGGCGGCGGCCAGGGAGGCTTCTCATTGGGCCTCGGCGCGTCCAAGGCCAATGCCGTGAACCAGACCGTCGGCGGCCAGGGCGGGGCCGGCGGAAATGCCGGTGACGTGGGCGTGTTCAATGATGTCGGCGGGTCGATCAGCACCCAAGGCGCCTTCAGCTATGGCGTCTTCGCCCAGAGCGTGGGCGGCGGCGGCGGCAACGGCGGATTTGCTGCGGGCGGCGCGCTGACACTGGGCCAGGGCGCCAACTCCACGGTCGGCGGCGGCGCCGGGGGGGTCGCGGGCAACGCCGGCGGCGTGTCCATCGACAACTATGGCGGGATCGCTGTCGATGGCGTGGGGTCTGTCGCGGTGCTCGCCCAATCGGTGGGCGGCGGCGGGGGAACCGGCGGCTTCTCAGCCTCTGGCGGGCTCAACGCCGGCACGGGGAGCACCTTGTCCAACAGCGTCGGCGGCGGCGGCGGGGCGGGTGGCTCGTCGGGATCTGTCGAGATCTACAACGCCGGGGCGGTGACGGCCGCTGGCGACGAAGCCTCCGCGGTTATCGCCCAAAGCATCGGCGGGGGCGGCGGTCTTGGAGCCTTCTCCGCCGGCGCGGTCGCTTCCAAGGCGGGGGCGGCCAGCGACAATGTGGGCGGCGGCGGGGGCGCAGGCGGCGCCGCGGGCGATGTCGTCGTCACCAACGCCGCGGGCGGCCTCATCAGCACCACCGGACAGCTTGCCTATGGGGTAGAGGCCCAGAGCGTGGGCGGCGGCGGCGGCAATGGCGCATTCGCGGCCGGAGGCGCCCTGACGATCGACACGAGCGCCTCCTCCACGGTTGGCGCCGGCGCGGGCGGCGCCGCCGGTGCGGCGGGAACGGTCACCGTGCTCAATCAAGGCGCCATCACCACCGCAGGGGATGAGTCCATCGCCGTCCTCGCCCAGAGCGTGGGCGGCGGCGGCGGCGCGGGCGGCTTCGCGGCGGGGGGTGGGCTCTCCGCCTCGGGCGGGCCGGCCTCGACCTCGGTCGGCGGCGGCGCGGGCGATGGTGGCGCCGGCGGAGCCGTGAGCGTGGAAAATGCCGGCGTCATCGCCACCAGCGGCGCCAACGCGACGGCGGTGTTCGCACAGTCCATTGGCGGCGGCGGCGGCGCCGGCGGCTTCTCAACAGGCGCCGCGGGCGGCGACGCCCAGAGCGCCTCGACCAACACGGGCGGCGCCGGCGGCGCGGCCGGGGCTGGGGGCGATATCACGATCACCAACGACGCCACCGGCGCCATCACCACGGTGGGGGCGTTGTCCTATGGCGTCTTCGCCCAGAGCGTGGGCGGCGGCGGCGGCGCTGGCGGGTTCGCCGCGGGCGGCGCACTGTCTGTCTCCGGGGGCGCCGCCTCGACTGTGGGCGGAGGAACCGGCGGCGCCGCCGGGAATGGCGGCGTCATCACCTTCGCCAATAATGGTGTGATCTGGACCCAGGGCGACAGTGCGACCGCGGTGTTCGCGCAGTCCATCGGCGGCGGCGGCGGAGCTGGAGGCTTTACCGCAAGCGGCGGACTTTCGGCCTCCGGGGGGGCCGCCTCCAATAGCGTGGGCGGTGTGGCCGGGTCTGGCGGCGAGGGGGGCGCCATCACCCTCGCCAACTCCGGCCAGATCGAGACGGACGGCGCCAACGCCATCGGCGTCTTCGCCCAGAGCGTGGGCGGCGGCGGCGGCGCGGGCGGCTTCTCGACGAGTGTCGCGGCCTCCAAGGCGGCGTCCTCGGCCGACGCTGTGGGTGGCGCAGGCGGCGCCTCCGGGGACGGCGGCGCGGTAACAATCACCAATAGCGGCTCGGTCCTCACCAAGGGCAACGACGCCGCGGCCGTTTTCGCCCAGAGCGTGGGCGGCGGCGGCGGTTCAGGTGGGTTCTCCGCGGCCGGTGGACTCAGCCTTTCAGGGGGCGCCAGCGCCAACAGCGTCGGCGGCGGGGGCGGCGGCTCCAATTCCGGTCTGACCGACAATGGCGCGGCCGTGACTGTAACCAATCTTGGCCAGATCGAGACCGAGGGCGCCAATTCCAATGCTGTCTTCGCCCAGTCCGTGGGCGCGGGCGGCGGCGCCGGTGGTTTCGCTGTCGGCGCGGCGGGGGCGAGCGGCGACGGCGCTTCCAATACGGTCGGCGGTAGCGGCGGAGGGGCCGGAGTGGGCGGCCAGGTCACCATCACCAACGGCTCTGCGACCAGTGCGACAGGCGCCTCGATCCTCACCCTGGGAGACATGTCCTACGGGGTCTTCGCCCAGAGTGTCGGCGGCGGTGGGGGAACCGGCGGCTTCTCGGTAGGAGGCGCCTTGGCCGTCTCCGGCGCGGCCAACTCCGCCGTCGGCGGCGGGGCCGGGGGCGCCGCAGGGCTCGGCGGCGCGGTGTCGATTAACAATTATGGCCAAATCGTCACCCAGGGCGCCGGGTCGCTGGCGGTCTTCGCTCAGAGCGTGGGCGGCGGCGGCGGGACGGGCGGATTCGCCGCCGACGGCGGCCTCTCGGCACAGGGCGGCGCCGCCTCCAACAGCGTTGGCGGCGCGGCCGGGGACGGCGGCGACGGCGGCGCTGTCTCCTTGATCAATACCGGCGTGATCGCCACCAGCGGCGCCAATGCGACAGCGGTTTTCGCCCAGAGCGTGGGCGGCGGCGGCGGCGCGGGCGGCTACTCCGCCGGGGGTTCGGCCTCCGAGGCGCAATCGGCTTCGAACGCTGTGGGCGGGGCCGGCGGGGCCGCGGGGGCGGGCGGCGCCCTCACCCTGACCAATTCTGGAGGAATCTCGACCTCGGGAGCGATGTCCTACGCGGTCTTTGCTCAAAGCGTTGGCGGCGGCGGCGGGGCTGGAGGGTTCGCGGCTGGCGGCGCGATGGGCGTGTCCGGGAACGCCGCATCGACGGTTGGCGGCGGCGCTGGCGGCGCTTCGGGGGGTGGCGGCGCGATCACCCTCACCAATTCCGGCGTCATCCTCACCACGGGTGCGGGCGGGACGGCCGTGTTCGCTCAGAGCGTCGGCGGCGGCGGCGGCGCCGGCGGTTTCGCAGCGGGCGGCGGGCTGTCGGCTCAGGGCGGCTCGGCCTCCACCAGCATCGGCGGCGCGGCGGGCGCGGGAGGCGACGGGGGCGCGATCACCCTCGCCAATACCGGACAGATCGAGACGGACGCGGCCAATGCGACGGCTGTGTTCGCCCAGAGCGTCGGCGCGGGCGGCGGCGCGGGCGGCTTCTCTATCGGCGCCTCGGCCTCGGACGCCGCAGGCGCCGCGAGCTCGGTTGGTGGGGCCGGAGGAGGCGCAGGCTCGGGCGGAACGGTGACGCTCACCAATGGCGCGGCGGGATCTTCGGCGGCGGCGATCCTGACCAAAGGGGACCTGTCCTACGGCGTCTTCGCCCAGAGCGTGGGCGGGGGCGGCGGCGCCGGGGGCTTCGCCGCAGGGGGCGCGCTCACGGTGTCCGGCTCCTCCACCTCAAGCGTCAGCGGCGGCGCGGGAGGATCGGCGGGCGGCGGCGGTCAGATCACGGTCACCAACTACGGCGCCGTGTCGACGCAGGGGTCCGGGGCCATCGCCCTGTTCGCCCAGAGCGTGGGCGGCGGCGGCGGCGCGGGCGGCTTCGCGGCGGATGGCGGCCTCTCCGCCCAGAGCGGTTCAGCCTCGAACAGCCTTGGCGGCGGGGCGGGGGCCGGGGGTGATGGCGGGCTTATCAGCCTGACAAGTTCGGGGACCGTGTCCACTTCCGGCGACAACGCGACGGCTGTCTTCGCCCAGAGCGTGGGCGGCGGCGGCGGGGCCGGCGGCTTCTCCACCGGAGGTGCAGCTTCGGATGTGGGTGCGGCGTCGAGCAACCTTGGCGGTGCGGGCGGAGCGTCGGGATCCGGCGGAGCTCTGACCCTGAGCAATACCGGCGCGGTGACCACCGTCGGCGCCTTCTCTGACGGGATATTCGCTCAGTCGATCGGCGGCGGCGGCGGGTCGGGCGGCTTCGCCGCGGGCGGCGGTCTCTCCGTGTCCGGGGCGACCAATTCAAGCGTCGGCGGCGGCGCCGGCGGCGCCTCGGGCCTGGGCGGCGATATCACTCTGACCAACTCCGGGACCGTCTGGACGCAGGGCGCCAGCGCGGCGGCGGTCTTCGCCCAGAGCGTGGGCGGGGGCGGCGGCGCCGGGGGCCTGGCGGCTGGGGGAGGCCTGTCTGCGAGCGGGGGCGCGGCTTCCAACAGCGTCGGCGGCGGAGCGGGCGCCGGTGGCGACGGCGGCGCGATCACCGTCACGACCACCGGCCAAATCGAGACCGATGGCGCCAACGCGGCGGGCGTTTTCGCTCAGAGCGTGGGCGGCGGCGGTGGAGCCGGGGGCTTCTCGGCGAGCGGGGCGGCGTCCAAGACGGCCTCGGCCTCAAACGCCACCGGCGGAGCCGGCGGCGCGGCCGGAAATGGCGGCAAGATCAAGGTCACCAACGGCGGAGACATCCTGACCAAAGGGGCGCTCTCCTACGGCGTCTTCGCCCAATCCATCGGCGGCGGCGGCGGGGCCGGCGGCTTTTCGGCGAGCGGCGGACTGTCAGCCGGCGCCGGTGCGGCCTCGGACTCCGTCGGCGGCGCCGGTGGTGGGACCAGCGTCAGCAATGGCGCCGGTGTCGTGGTCGCCAACACAGGTCAGATCCAGACGCTCGGCGCCGATGCGACGGCGATCTTCGCGCAGTCCGTTGGGGCGGGCGGCGGGGCCGGCGGCTTCGCCGCGGGCGGCGCGGGGGCCGACGCCGCGGCGACCTCGAATGCCGTGGGCGGGAGCGGTGGCGGCGCGGGCGCTGGCGGCGATGTGACAGTCACCAATGGGGTCAGCGGCGATACCGGGACCGCTGCTGCGATCTCAACGCACGGCGACATGGCCTATGGGGTCTTCGCCCAGAGCGTGGGCGGCGGCGGCGGGGCCGGCGGCTTCGCGGCGGGCGGCGCGGTGTCGGTCTCGGCCGCCGCGACCTCCACGGTGGGCGGCGGCGCGGGCGGATCGGCCGGCGGCGGCGGCGGCGCAACCGTATCCAACTATGGCCAGGTCCTCACCGGAGGCGCGGGGTCAGCAGCGGTCGTCGCTCAAAGCATCGGCGGCGGAGGAGGAGCCGGAGGATTCTCGGCGGGCGGCGGACTCTCCGCGTCCGGCGGCGTAGCTTCCAACAGCATCGGTGGCGGCGCTGGCGATGGCGGCGATGGCGGCGCCGTTTCCGTCTCCAATTCAGGCGTGCTGAGCACGACGGGAGCCAATGCGGCGGGGGTTATCGCCCAGAGCGTCGGCGGTGGCGGCGGGCTCGGCGGCTACGCGGTCGGAGGCGCGGCCGCGGACTCCAAGACGGTCGCCAACGCCATTGGCGGCAATGGCGGCGCGGCAGGGTCGGGCGGTGCGGTGAGTCTCGCCAATACCGGCGCCATTGAGACCACTGGCGCATCGTCTCAGGGGGTCATCGCCCAGAGTGTGGGCGGCGGCGGCGGCGGCGGCGGCTTCGCGGCGGCCGGGGCCTTGGGGGTGTCCGGAGATGCGGCCTCCACCGTGGGCGGCGGAGCAGGGGGAGCGGCCGGCGCCGGCGGCGCCATCACCTTCAGCAATGCGGGCGAGATTTTGACGAGCGGCGACCAGGCGACGGCGGTCCTCGCCCAGTCGATCGGCGGCGGCGGCGGGGCCGGCGGGATCGCGGCCGGCGGCGGCTTGTCGGCGACCGGCGGCGTCACCTCCAGTTCGGTTGGCGGGGCCGGGGGTCTGGGCGGCGCCGGCGGGGCGATCACCGCGAGCAATGCGGGCTCGATATCGACGACCGGTTCGGCGGCATCGGGCCTTGTTCTCCAGTCTATCGGAGGCGGCGGGGGCGTCGGCGCCGTCACCGTGGGGGGCGGCGCGGCCGATACGGGTTCGGCCTCCACCGTGACCGGAGGGGTTGGCGGCGGCGGCGGCGCCGGCGGGAATGTCACCTTCACCAACGCCGCGGCGGGCGGCGTCACGACGACAGGGCAATTGGCCTATGGGGTGCTGGCCCAGAGCGTGGGCGGCGGCGGCGGCCTGGGAGGCTTCGCGGCGGGCGGCGCCTTGAGCGCGGCGGGTCAGGCGAATTCCACTGTCGGCGGCGGCGCGGGCGGGGGCGGTGGCGCGGGCGGGACCCTGTCGCTTACCAATAACGGAACCGTGTGGACCTCCGGCTCCGGCGCTGCGGCGGTGCTTGGGCAGAGCGTCGGCGGCGGCGGCGGGGCGGGCGGTTTCGCGGCCGGCGGCGGCATGAGCGGGGGCGGGGCGGCCTCCACAGCCACGGGTGGCGGCGGCGGCGGCGGCGGCGCAGGCGGCGGCGTAACGGTGGCCAATTATGGCGCGGTTGAGACCGACGGGGCCAATGCGGCGGCGGTCCTGGCCCAATCGATCGGCGGCGGCGGCGGCGTGGGAGGATTCTCGGCCGGCGGCGCGGCGTCGTCGGCATCGACGGCTTCGGCCTCAACGGGAGGCGATGGCGGTGCGGCCGGGGTCGGCGGCCAGGTTCAGCTGACAAACGCCACCGGCGCGACGATCCTGACCAAGGGGGCTCTATCCTTTGGGGTCTTCGCCCAGAGCGTGGGCGGCGGCGGCGGCGCAGGCGGATTCGCGGCCGGCGGCGCCATCAGTCTGAGCGGAGACGCCAGCGCTGCCGTGGGCGGCGGCGTCGGCGGTGCGGCCGGCGACGGCGCCGGGGTCTCGGTGACGAATGCCGGTCAGATCACAACTCTGGGGGATCAGGCGACCGCCGTCATCGCCCAGTCGATCGGCGGCGGCGGCGGGGCCGGCGGGCTGGCGGCAGGCGTCTCCCTGGCGGCCGGCGGCGCGGCGGCGTCGGCGTCGGTCGGTGGGGCTGGCGGCGCTGGTGGGGCTGGCGGCGTGGTGACCGCCAACAATTCCGGTCTGATCGCGACCTCGGGTGAAGCGGCGATTGGCCTTCTGGGTCAGTCGGTCGGCGGCGGCGGCGGTGTCGGCGCCTTGACCCTGGGCGCGGGCGCCTCTCAGGCGGGATCC
>JAKBBV010000018.1 GCA_021808285.1 Pseudomonadota bacterium
TCCGAAAGCTCGCCCTCAACGTCCTACAGAGCGCCCGTAAGGACATCTCCATAAGGCGAAAACGAAAACGCTCCGGATGGTCCGATGACTTCGCACGTTCCATCCTCGGTCAAATGCGATAGCCGTGGGCGTCGCGCCGCGCCGACTTGACGCGGCGGGCTGTTCTTCGCACAAGCGCGCCCCTGAAATCGATCTGAAACGCCTGTTGGGGGAACCCGCGCATGACCGTTCGCGTCGCCATCAATGGCTTTGGCCGAATCGGCCGCCTCGTCCTTCGATCCATCATCGAGCATGGCCGCCGCGACATCGAGGTGGTGGCGATCAACGATCTGGGCTCCACCGAGGCCAATGCGCACCTGTTGCGTTACGATTCCATCCACGGTCGCTTTGCCGGCGAGGTCAAGGTCGCGGGCGACTCGCTGGACGTGGGTTCAGGGCCGATCAAGGTCACGGCGATCCGCGACCCGGCTTCCCTGCCGCACACGGATCTCGGCGTCGACATCGCGCTCGAATGCACGGGCCTCTTCACGAGCCGCGACAAGGCCGCCGCCCACCTCGCCGCCGGCGCCCGGCGGGTCCTCGTCTCCGCTCCCTGCGACGGGGCGGACAAGACGATTGTCTTTGGCGTCAATGAGGCCGTTCTGACCGCCGCCGACACCGTGGTCTCCAATGGCTCGTGCACCACCAATTGCCTAGCCCCGGTGGCCAAGATCCTGATGGACCTCGCCGGGATCGAACGCGGCTATATGACCACCGTGCATTCCTACACCGGCGATCAGCCCACGCTCGACACCCTGCACAAGGATCTCTACCGCGCCCGCGCCGCCGCCATGTCGATGATCCCGACCTCGACCGGGGCGGCCAAGGCCCTGGGCCTCGTGCTGCCGGAGCTGGCGGGCAAGCTCGACGGATCCTCGATCCGCGTGCCCACGCCGAATGTCTCGGTGGTGGATTTGAAGGTCGTGACCGGGCGCGACGTCTCCATCGAAGAGATCAATTCGGCGATGAGCGCCGCGGCGACCTCGGGGCCGCTCAAGGGCATCCTTGCCGTGACCCGCGATCCTTTGGTCTCCATGGATCTCAATCACGTGGACGCCTCCTCGACCGTGGCGCTCCCCCAGACCCAGGTGGTGGACAAGCGATTGGCCCGGGTTCTTGCCTGGTACGACAACGAGTGGGGCTTCTCCACGCGAATGGCCGATACGGCGATGGCCCTGGCCCGGCTGGGCTGAGCGGTCGCGGCGGAAACATCGAGCGAGGGGCTGACATGACCTATCGCCGTCTGGAGGAGGCGTCGCTGGCGGGAGCGAGGGCTCTGGTGCGCGTGGACTTCAACGTGCCGATGAAGGACGGTGAGGTCAGCGACGACACGCGTCTGCGCGCGGCGCTTCCGACGATCCGCCGTCTATGCGAGGTCGGCGCGCGGGTCATCCTTCTGTCCCATTTCGACCGCCCCAAGGGCCGGCCGGTCGCCTCCATGAGCCTCGCGCCCGTCACCGCACCCTTGGCCGCGCTCCTGGGCGTTCCGGTGACCTTCTGCGCCGACTGCGTGGGCGAATCGGCGGATCGGGCGGTGGCGGCGATGCAGCCCGGCGAGGTCCTCCTGCTGGAGAACTTGCGGTTTCACCCCGGCGAAGAGGCCAATGACGCCGGCTTCGCCGCGGCGCTCGCCGCCAACGGCGATCTCTTCGTCAATGACGCCTTTTCCGCCGCGCACCGGGCGCACGCCTCCACCGAGGCCCTGGCGCACCTTTTGCCGGCCTATCCAGGCGACTCCATGCGCCGGGAGCTCGATGCCCTGGATTCGGCGCTCGGCTCTCCACGAAGACCGGTCCTGGGCATTGTCGGCGGGGCCAAGGTGTCGACCAAGCTCGACCTCCTGAACAATCTGATCGTCAGGCTCGACACCCTGGCGATCGGCGGCGCCATGGCCAATACGTTCCTGCTCGCCCAGGGCGTCGATGTCGGCGCCTCGCTCGTTGAGCCCGACCTGGTCGCGACCGCGACGTCGATTATGGCCAAGTCCAAGGACGCCGGCTGCGAACTCCTGCTGCCGGTGGACGCGGTCACGGCGCAAACCCTGGCCCCCGGCGTGCGGACCTTCGACCGAAATCTGGACGCCATCGGCGCCGACGAGCGTATCCTTGACGCCGGCCCCAGGACCCTGGCCCGCCTGATCCACGCGATGGAAAACTCCAGAACCCTGATCTGGAATGGTCCCTTGGGAGTGTTCGAGGTTCCTCCGTTCGACGCCGCCACCAGCGCGGCGGCGCAGCGCGCGGGAGCCCTGGCGTCGGCCGGCGCGTTGGTGGCCGTGGCGGGCGGGGGCGACACTGTCGCCGCGTTCAACCATGCCAGGGTTTGCGATCAGTTCAGTTTCGTCTCCACGGCCGGCGGGGCCTTCCTGGAATGGATGGAGGGCAAGACCCTGCCCGGCGTCGCCGCTTTGCAAGTCTGACACCCTCGACTAAATCTCGGCTCTTTCGGCGGCCCCCGCCCCTTGACCCCATGAGGCCCGCGACCATGGCGCGCATCTCGCTACGACAGCTTCTCGATCACGCCGCCGAACATGGCTACGGCGTTCCGGCCTTCAATATCAACAACATGGAGCAGGGTCTCGCGATCCTGAGCGCGGCGCGCAAGGTCAATGCGCCGGTGATCATCCAGGCCAGCCGAGGGGCCCGCGCCTACGCCAATGACGCGGTCCTGGCCAAGCTCATCGAGGGCCTCGTGGAGCTCTATCCCGAACTCCCCATATGCATGCACCAGGACCACGGCAACAACGAAGCCACCTGCGCCACCGCCATCCAATACGGTTTCACCAGCGTCATGATGGACGGCTCGCTCAAGGCCGACGCCAAGACCCCGGCTGACTACGCTTACAACGTCGAGGTGACGCGGGCGGTGGTGGAGATGGCCCATTGGGTCGGCGTCTCGGTGGAAGGCGAACTGGGCGTTCTGGGCAGCCTGGAAACCGGCATGGGCGAGAAGGAAGACGGCCACGGCGCCGAAGGCAAGCTCTCGCACGATCAACTCCTGACCGATCCCGATCAGGCGGTGGAGTTCGTCCGCGCCACGGAGGTGGATGCCCTGGCTATCGCCATGGGCACCAGCCACGGCGCCTACAAGTTCACGCGCAAGCCGGACGGAGAGGTCCTGGCTATGGGCGTGATTGAAGACATCCACCGCCGCTTGCCGAATACTCACCTGGTCATGCACGGCTCATCCTCCGTTCCCCAGGATCTGCAGGACGAGATCAATGCCTATGGCGGCGAGATGCCTCAGACCTGGGGCGTGCCGGTGGAGGAGATCCAGCGCGGCATCCGGCATGGGGTGCGCAAGGTGAACATCGACACCGATTGTCGCATGGCCATGACCGGGGCGATCCGAAAGGTGCTCAGTCAGCACAAGACCGAATTCGATCCTCGCAAGTATCTCAAGCCGGCTCTGGAGGCGATGGAGAGGATTTGCCTCGACCGCTTCGTTCAGTTCGGAGCCGAGGGTCAGGCGGATCGCATCAAGCCGCTCCCGCTGTCAGCCATGGCCCGGCGCTATGCGGCTGGGGAATTGAGCCCGAGATTCGGCAAGGCTCTGGCCTGACGACGGCGCAAAGGCGATCAGACCGCGCGCAGATTGCGCACGCTGGAGGTCGAGGCCCGGCTCCGCGAGGCATTCAGGCTCTGACTGGCCACCCGATTGCGGCCCCGGCTCTTGGCGTGGAACAGGGCTTCGTCTGCGGCGGCGATGACGCCTTCGATACTTGTCACATCACGTCCGTCATAAACGGCGACGCCGGCGCTGACCGTGACCGCCGAGCGTCCGGCGCCGGGACTTTGGGGAATAGAGAGCGCCTCGACCGCTTCGCGCGCCATCTCCGCGAGGCGCATGGCCGCCGCAAGGTCGGTCTCAGGCAGGATGAAGGCGAATTCCTCGCCGCCATATCGCGCCGCAAGGTCGGTCGCGCGGCGGCAGCAGCTTTGTAGAGCCCGACCGATTCGGGCGAGACAGATATCCCCGGCCTGGTGGCCATAGGCGTCATTGTAGTTTTTGAAGCCGTCGACATCGAAGATCACCACCGCCAGCGTCCGGCGATAGCGGCGCATGACCGCGTACTGCTGCTCGAGATGGGAGTCGAAATAGCGGCGGTTAGGCAAGCCGGTGAGGGCGTCGTGGCGCGACAGGTGATGCAAGGCCTCGTTGGAGGCCATCAGCGCGCTGTGCATCTCGAAAGCTCGGCGCTGTTGGTTCGCGTATTCGACCGCCAGGAGCGTCACCAGCGCCGCCGAACCCAGGGCTCCATAGGCGCGTCCCGCATACCAGGCGAGATCGAAATCCGAATGTGACATCAGCCCACTGATCAGGGTGTTGAACACCCAGGCGCCGAGACTGAGCAGCACCCATCCGTCGAGAAGAGTCCGGGGCGCCCGGCGCATGCAGCGCGCGATCGCCAGGATCGCGACGGCGAAGATCAGGCTGAAGACCAGTCTCCCCTTCAGGGTGGCCTCTCCATGGACGAAGAAACGCGGCCCCCGCTCGCCCAGAGTCGCGGTGGCGACAAACAGCCCGATGAAGGCGAGCATGGCGACGCTCACCCACAACAGGGCCTGTCGCGAGGCGACGCGACCTTGGCCCTCGCCATCGCGACGCACCAGGCCCTGAGCGCCGCGCAGTCCGGAATAGATGACCGCGGTCACCGGGAAACTGGCGGTCCAGATCAGGAAGAACAGTCCGGCCGCCGGAGACGAGCTTTCGAACTCATGTCCCGTCAAGGGCGTATTGAGCATCCAGCCCAGGGCCGCCAGACCGGTGAACACGCATCCGCTGGCCAGGACCAGGAGACCTGGCGACCTCACCACGGCGAATTGAGAGAACAACAGGATCGCCATCATCGCCTCGGCGAAGATCGACCACCCCTGAAAGGCCGGCATCAGCGCTTCGATGCGGGGCATTGGCAGTGTGGCGAACGGCGCCAGCGCCAAAATGATCATCGCGCTCAGGAACACCGCCCACTGGGCCCTGCGTCGGTCCTGAAGCCTGGGCGCAAACCGCGCCAAGTCTCCGGTCAGGTCAGCCCCCGGAACCTTGCGTCCCAGCGCATCGACATCGGACGAAGCCGATTCCGCGCCGCGCACGACCGAGCCTCGGGGTGAGGCAGCCCTGCCCTGGAGTTCGGAGTGACGCGGCGCGATCGACATAGTCCTGCCCAGGGCCCACCGAAAGTTCAATTCCAGTAAAACCCAAAAAATTTGAACGATTATCTACGCAGTTGAATGCGGAGATCGGGTCGTCAGATTTGAGAATTTACATGCAGCGCGCAGATCCACTCAACATTCAGAACGTCAAAAATGTTTACACGGCGCATCTATTTGTAAAATTTTATTTATCCTTTCGATTTCTTTTGAGCCGAACCTTTCCTGGATTGACCCGGCAAACCCAAGATAAATGGGCCAAAGCGCCCATGGCTGAGGGGGGACTCGATGACGACCACGGCGCGAGGGGCGAGACGCGACCTGGGTTGGGACGTGGTCACGCTGCTCTCGCTCGCGGTCTTCTGCAACTATGTTGATCGCGGCAATCTCGCCACCGCTGCGCCGGTCATGAAGGACCAGCTACACCTTTCGCCCGAGCAATTGGGTGTCATGCTCTCGGCCTTCTTCTGGACCTATACGCCGTGTCAGATCGCCGCCGGCCTTCTGATCGAGCGCATCAACCCTTACCGGACCCTGGGTCTGGGTCTGGCGGTCTGGTCCGGGGCGACCTTCCTCATGGGGCTGGCCGGCGGCTTCACCAGTCTGATCGGGCTTCGTCTCTTCATGGGACTAGGCGAAAGCGCCGCCTTTCCCGCCATCTCGACGATCCTGGCGCGGCGTTTGAGCGCTGAAAGACTGGGCCGGGCCAATGCGCTGACGAGCCTTGGGGTGTCCTTGGGGCCGGCGTTCGGCACCTTCTTCGGGGGCTTGGTTCTGTCCCGTTGGGGCTGGCGCCTGAGTTTCATCGGATTTGGCCTGATTTCCGCGCTCTGGCTCGCCCCCTGGATGCTCGCCACCAGACACGAGACGCGGTCGATCAAGGGCGAGGACTTCGCTGCAGGCCCGGCCTTCCGCGAGATCCTGGGGCGGCGCGCCGCCTGGGGTGTCGGACTGGGACACTTCTCCGCCAATTATGGGGCCTATTTCGTGCTGTCCTGGCTTCCGCTCTATCTCGTCAAGGTGAGGGGGTTCAGTCTGACCGCCATGGCCCAAGAGGGTGGCCTGATCTATCTCGCCTACGGGGCCAGCACCTGGCTCTTCGGTTGGTCCACCGATCGTCTCATCGCCCGGGGATTCTCCGGCAATCTGGTCCATAAGGCTAACGCGGCGGTGAGCCACGTGGTCGTGGCGGCCGGTCTCATGGCCTGCGCGATCTTCCCAAGCCAGGGGGCTCTTCCTGGACTTTGGCTGGCGGGCATCGGCATGGGCGTCAATGCGGGCGGGAAGTTCGCCATGGGCCAGATCCTGGCCGGCGCCCGCGCCGCGCCACGATGGATCAGCCTGCAAAATCTGGCCGGGAATGTCGCCGGAATGGTGGGGCCGGCCTTCACCGGCCTCTTGATCGAGGTCCTCGGCGGCTTCACCGCCGCCTTCGTCGTGGCGAGCCTGGTCTCGCTGGCCGGCGCCCTCGCCTGGGCGGTGCTGACGCCCAAGATCGAGGCCCTGGATTGGAGCCCGGCTCCCCGCGAGGCGGCGATCCCGTCGCACTGAAGGGGTCGGCTCGCCGCCCTCACCCTGCGTCGGCGACGCGAGAGCGCGATCGGACGGCGCTCTGGCCGGCTCTCAGAGGCGCCTCGCAAGCCGCATGACCTGGCTCTAAAGAGGGGATCATGTCCGCCGATTGCCGCCTCTATCTGATCACCCCGCCCAGGCTGGATGACCCGCCAGCCTTCCTGACCGCGCTGGAGACCGCCCTCGCCAGCGGGGATATCGCCGCCGTCCAGATCCGCTTGAAGGGAGCCCCGGACTGGGCGATCGCGGAGGAGGTGAGGCGGCTGGCGCCGCCGATCCGCGCCGCCGGCGCCGCGCTCATTCTCAATGATCGACCCGACCTCGCCGCCGCACTGGACTGCGACGGCGTGCATGTGGGTCAGAGCGACACGCCGCTGGCCGAGGCGCGCCGCCAGGTGGGATCTGAGCGTATCGTCGGGGTCACCTGTCACGCCAGCCGCGACCTCGCCATGAGTGCGGCCGAAGGGGGGGCCGATTATGTGGCTTTCGGCGCGTTCTTCGCGTCGCCCACGAAAGAGGCCGCGCATCGGCCGGATTTGGAGATGCTGGAGATCTGGCAGGAAACCATGCTGACCCCTTGCGTCGCCATCGGCGGAATCACCACCGAGACGGCCCGAAGCATCGCCGCGGCGGGGGCGGACTTCATCGCCGTCTCTGCGGGGGTCTGGGCCCATCCGGAGGGGCCGGCGGCCGCCGTCGCCGGGTTCCGGCGCGAGATCACCGCCGGACTGGCGGATCGCGCCCGACCGGAGGGCCTGGCCTTGAGTCGGCGGCGACCCATGGGCTAAGGACCCCGCCTCTCTCCCGCCGATGCCTGCGGACGGGACCTTGCGCCTCAAGGAGCGTATCTTGAACCCCGATTCCTCCTCACGTCAGAGCGCGCGGGCATGACCGCGACGGCCAGCGCCGTGGTGCGGGTGATGATCGACGCGGCGCGCAAGGCGGGTCGGGGCCTGGCGCGGGATTTCGGCGAAGTCGCCGAGCTTCAAGTCTCGCGCAAGGGCGCCGCAGATTTCGTCAGCGCCGCCGATCTCAAGGCCGAGCAGACACTCATGGACGAGCTGCTCAAGGCGCGCCCCGGTTATGGCTTTCTCGGTGAAGAGCGGGGACAGGTGGAGGGCACGGACAAAACCCATCTCTGGATCGTCGATCCCCTCGACGGCACCACCAACTTCCTTCACGCGATGCCGCACTTCGCCATCAACATCGCGCTCCAGCGCGAGGGACAGATCGTCGCCGGCGTGACCTTCAACCCCGCCACGGGCGACCTCTTCTGGAGCGAGCGCGGCAAGGGCGCCTTTCTCAATGATCGCCGCCTGCGGGTGGCCGCCCGCAGCCGTCTGGATGAAGCCGTGTTCGCCACCGGCATTCCGTTTCTCGGTCACGGCCAGCACGCGCGATTTCTCAAGGAATTGCACCAGGTCTCCCAGCGCGTGGCCGGGGTGCGGCGCTTCGGGGCGGCGGCTCTCGATCTCGCCTGGGTCGCCGCGGGGCGGTTCGATGGCTTCTGGGAGAGGGATCTTTCCGCCTGGGACATGGCCGCCGGCATCCTGCTCGTGCGTGAGGCGGGTGGAGTCGTCACGGATGCGGAAGGGGGTGAGGATATCCTCGCCAAAGGCTCTATCTGCGCCGCCAACCCCTCTCTCCACCCTCTCCTCCTCGAGCGGCTCGCCGCAGCGGCTTGAGAGGATGGCAACCTCGGCTAAGGTGATCCCGCCATGAGCCTTACCCGCCGACGCTTCACCGCTCGCTCGCTCGCCGCCCCCCTGGCGCTCGCCGCCCCTGTGGCGCTCTGGACCTCGCAGGTCCGCGCCCAGACCGGCTCGACGCCCCTCATTCTCGCCTCCGGAGGGGCCCGGCCAGGCGCCCCCGACTTGAGCGCCGCCGCCTTTAGCCGCGCGGCGGATGAAGGCGCGGACTTCCTCGTCGGTGGCCTTGTTCCGTCAAAGGAAGGGGTGCTGATCGTCCGCAACGACAATGAGCTGTCGGCCAGCACCGATATCGCCAACCGTCCCGAATACGCGGAGCGCCGCACGACCCGCGTCATCGCCGGCCAGACGCGCGAGGGCTGGTTTGCGGAAGACTTCACCCTGGCCGAACTCAAGAGTCTCAACCTTCCCCTGGCCGGCCGGCCGAGCCGGGTCGCCGCCGATCGTCCCGTCATCCTGACTTTCGACGACCTGATCGCCATCGCCAGGTCCGCCTGCGTGCGCCTGGCGCGCGTGGTGGGGGTGAGCGCGGTCCTCAAGCACCCCAGCTATTTCGCCGCCCTCGGCTTGCCGATGGAGGCTCGTCTGGCTGAGACGATCAGCGGCCAGGGTTACGATTCTCCGGCGGCGGCGATGATGGTGGCCTGCGAGGATCCGCGAAGTCTCGCGCAGCTCGCCTCTCTGACCCGCGCGCGGCGCATTCAGGTGGCGGGCGCCGCTCTGACGGGCGAAGGGACCCTCGCGCCGGAGGAACTTCAGTCCACCCAGGGGCTGACCGCGATCGCCAGGAGGGTCTCCGCCCTGGCCGCGCCCGCGGACCGCCTGCTCGATGTCGCCAACCTCAAGGCGATCGGCGCATCGACCCTGAC
Organism: Pseudomonadota bacterium; assembly: GCA_021808285.1. Classification (GTDB taxonomy): domain Bacteria; phylum Pseudomonadota; class Alphaproteobacteria; order Caulobacterales; family Caulobacteraceae; genus Acaudatibacter. The sequence continues at coordinate 9,340 of JAKBBV010000018.1, forward strand.
GGCGTCGGCCCTGGCCGCCCACCTGCCGCTCATCGCCGTGACCGAGACCCCAGGGCTGGCCTTTCCGCCGCCGCCGCTGCGCCCCGGCGACATGAGGCGTCTTCTGGCGATCCTGTTCGCCTCAGGATCGCTCGGGGTGTGGACCGATGAGGTGTCCCTCGCGGTCAGAGCGCGCAATGACGCCCTGTCGGTCCGGCGCTGACCCCGCTAACGCCTCGAAGAAGACCCGGTCCGAAAACCGCGAGACAGAGACGGGCCGGACGCCGATGATCGGCTCATGTCCAGACGTTCCGCCTATATCGAGGAGGAGTCGCTGTATCGCGCCCTGTGCGCCCGCGACGCGCGTTTCGACGGCAGGCTCTTCGTCGGCGTGCGGACCACAGGCGTCTACTGCCGTCCGGTCTGCCCCGCCAGGACGCCCCGGCGCGAAAACGTCCGCTTCTATCCCACGGCGGCCGCCGCGCAGGAGGCGGGTTTTCGCCCCTGCCTACGCTGCCGGCCGGAGTCGGCGCCGGATTTCGGCGCCTGGCGGGGCGCGTCCAACACCGTGGCGCGGGGGCTCGCCCTGATCGAAACCGGGGCTCTGGATGAGGGCGATGTGGACCACCTGGCCGAGCGGGTCGGGGTTGGGGAGCGGCAGCTCCGTAGGCTGTTCCGACAGCACCTGGGCGCCTCTCCGATCGCTGTCGCGCAGACCCGCCGCGTTCTCTTGGCCAAGCAACTCCTGCACGAGACCCAGCTCTCGATGACCGAGGTCGCGCTGGCCTCCGGTTTCTCCAGCCTCCGGCGCTTCAACGAGACCTTTCGAGGGCTCTATGGCCGTCCGCCAAGCGCTCTTCGGCGCGATCGCAGGCGAGGCGAGGCGAGGCGGCCTGACACGATCCTGACCCTTCGCCTGCCGTTTCGCCCGCCCTTGGACTGGCAGGCCCTTGAAGCCCATCTCGCCGCCCGCGCTGTGGCCGGCGTGGAGCGGGTCTCACCTGGGCGATATGACCGGGTGGTCGCGATCGGCGAGGACATCGGCGTTGTCTCGGTCGCTCCCGGCGTCGGGGCCTGGCTCGACGTGGCCTTCGACTTTCCGCGCCTCTCACAACTGCCGGAGCTGATCGCCCGGGTGCGACGCCTGTTCGATCTCGGCGCCGATCCGGCGTCCATCGCCGCGTGCCTTTCCGCCGACCCCGACCTCGCCCCCCGTGTGGCGGCGCGGCCTGGCCTCCGCGCGCCCGGCGCCTGGGACGGCTTCGAACTGGCGGTGCGCGCCGTCCTTGGCCAACAGGTTTCGGTGTCGGCCGCCGCGGGGCTCGCCTCGCTCCTCGCCCGACGTCACGGCGCGCCACGCGCCGCCGGACCGATCCAGGACGCCGAGAGCCTCTTTGTCGCCTTCCCGACCGCCGATCGCCTGGCCGGCGCCGACCTTTCCGACCTGCCCATGCCGCGCTCACGCAGCCGCGCCGTCGCCGCTCTGGCTGAGGCCGCCGCCGCCGACCCTGCCCTCCTGGCGCCTGGAGGCGACACGGCGCGAACACTCGAACGGCTCCGGGCTCTTCCCGGGATCGGACCCTGGACCGCCAGCTATATCGCCCTGCGCGCCCTGCGCGACCCGGATGCGTTCCCCGCCGGCGATCTTGGTCTGCAACGCGCCCTGACCGATCAGGACGGGCGGCGACCCACGGCGTCGCAGCTGGAGGCCCGCTCTCAAGCCTGGCGGCCCTGGCGGGCCTATGCCGCTCAATACCTCTGGACCCCCCCTCTTGCTCCTGGAGCCGGGACATGACCGCTCACCTCCCTCAAACTCTCCTCCTCGACGAGGTTCCGACGCCGATCGGCACGGCCTTTCTGGTCACGGATGAAGGCGGGACCTTGCGCGCCTTCGACTGGAGCGACGGCGAGGGCCGACTGGGCGAACTGATGCGCCGCTATTACGGTCCTCATGCGCAGCTCAGACACGGACGCGCGCCTAAGGCCGCGCAGGGGGCGCTCAACGCCTATTTCGACGGTGATCTGCAGGCGATCGACGCCGTCCCCCGCCAGGCGACGGGCACTCCGTTCCAACAGCTTGCCTGGCGCACCTTGTGTGAGATTCCGGCCGGCTCGACGCTCAGCTATGGCGAACAGGCCCTGCGCATGGGGAAGCCAGCTGCGGTCAGAGCCGTGGGCCAGGCCAACGGGGCCAACCCCATCGGCCTCTTTATTCCCTGTCACCGGGTCATCGGGGCGAGCGGCGCGCTCACGGGTTACGGGGCGGGCCTGGAACGCAAGCTCTGGCTCCTGCGTCACGAGGGCGCCGAGCCGAAAATCCAGCCGGGTCTGATCTAGAGCGCCGTCCGACCAGGTGGGAACTGGCTGGGCGGCCAGACGGCGCGTAAGCGATTGAATCTAGAGCGGTGCGAAAACTCAGGGGTGATTCCGTCAGTTCGAGAACCGCTCTTGCGCTCAGGCCGCCTCCATGCCGAACTGCAGCTGAGCGAGACGGGCATAGAGACCTCCGCCTGCGGCCAGCTCCGCATGGACCCCGGTCTCGACCACGCGTCCAGCCTCCATGACCACGATGCGGTCCGCGGCGAGCACGGTGGACAGCCGATGGGCGATGACGATGCTCGTCCGCCCCGCCATGGCGTCGGCGAGAGCCTTCTGAATGAGATGCTCGTTCTCGGCGTCGAGAGCGCTGGTGGCCTCGTCGAGGAGCAGGATCGGCGCATCGCGAACCAGGGCTCTACCGATGGCCAGGCGCTGCTTCTGGCCGCCCGACAGAGTCTTGGCCCGCTCTCCCAGAGGGGTGTCCATGCCCCCCGGCAGGGTCTCGAGGAAAGCGTAGGCCTGGGCCGCCTGGGCCGCGCGGAGGAGCCGCTCGCCACTCGCGTCCTCCCGGCCGAACCGCAGATTGTCCGCGGCCGAGCCCGAGAACAACGGGGCCTCCTGGGAGACCAGGGCCATGGCCGCACGGATGGCCGCCGGGTCCGCGTCGCGCAGATCGACGCCATCCAGCAGGATCCGACCCGCCTGAGGATCATAGAATCGCAACAGCAAGCGCAGAACCGTGCTCTTGCCCGCTCCGGAGGGCCCCACGAGGGCGACCCGCTCGCCAGCGCGGATGTGCAGGTTGAACCGGTCGAGGACGAGCCCCTCGCGGCCGGGATAGGCAAAGCTCACCTGATCGAAGACGATGTCGCCCTGGACCGGGTTTGGCAGGGCCATGGGGCGGGCCGGCGCGCGGATCTGCGGCTCCGCATCGAGAATCTCGGCGATCCGCTCCATGGCTCCGGCGGTCTTCTGCACGTCGCCCCAGGCCTCGCCCAACGAACCGACGCCGCCGGCGGCCAGGACCGCCAGAAGCACGAATTGAAGCAGGGCCCCCGTGGTCATGGAGCGGGCCACGAAGACATCCAGAGAGGCGCGCCAGAGCACGAGGCCGACGCCGCCGGCCACCAGGGCCATGACCAGAACCGTCATCGCCGCTCGCGCCCCAATCCGCGCCACCGAGACCCGGAACGCCGACTCCACCGCCTCGCGGAACCGCGCCGCAACCGATGTCTCCCGACCGAACGCCTGGACGGTTTCCAGAGCATCCAGCGTCTCGCCCGCGTAGCCCACGGCCTGGGCGAATTCCGACTGGGCGGCGACGGAAAGCCGACGCACCCGACGTCCCACGGCGAAGAGCGGAGCCAAGATCAGGACCACGATCAGAGCCACGAATCCGGTCAGGCGCGGATTGACTGCGATCATCACCGCAAGGGCGCCAAAGACCGTGAGCGCATTTCGCAAGGCCACAGCGACGGTCGCGCTGACCAGCGCCTCGACCACGGCAAGATCGGTGGTCATGCGGGAGAGGACTTCGCCGGTGCGCAGTTTGAGAAAATAGCCCTGATCCAGCGTCACCACGCGGTCATACAGGGCCGCGCGCAGATCAGCGGTCACCCGCTCTCCCAGGCGATGAATGAAGAAAAATCGACCCCCGGTAGAGACGGCCAGCACGCCCGCGACAATCGCCAGCAGGGCGAAGGTCGCATCGACCTCGACGGCCGTGTGGGAGGCGAAACCCCGATCCGCCATCGTCCGCACGGCGAAGGTCAGGCCCAGCGTGGATCCGGTCGACGCCAGCAGGAACAGGCCGGCGAGCGTGGCGTCGCCGCGGTGAGCCGCGACATAGGGCATCAGGCGCGCCAGAGGCGCCAAGGCCGGGCGCCGGCGCGGGGTCGTGGTGTCGTCCTGGCTCATCCCGCTCACGCCACCTTGCCCCCGACGCCCGCCTTCCTGTATAGGCGCGCGCTCAGCCGCCCGCCGCTAAGGCGGGCTCTCCTCCCGCCCCTGCCCGGGAGCCGCGCCGGTTCGGATACGCCATGAAGCAAGAGACTCATCCCGACTACCATTTCATCACCGTCAGGATGACGGACGGCACGACCTACCAGACCCGTTCGACCTGGGGCAAGGAAGGCGCGACGCTCACCCTGGACATTGATCCCAAGACGCATCCCGCCTGGACCGGAGGCAACCAACAATTGCTCGACCGCGGCGGCCGCGTGTCGCGCTTTACCGCCAAATATGGCGGTTTCATGAAAGCGTCCTGACCTCGCAATGACCCCGCGCGAAAGCGAGGGGAGGCTCCACCCGCTTCTCGTCCGCCGCGCAACCGTCTAACCTAGGTCACTGGCGGCGATCCTCCGCCGTGACAGTTCGCGCCCGATGCCCCACGATCATTCGAGCGCCACCGCCGAGCTCCTCGAACTGGCGCCCATGGACAGGAGGACGGGGGCGGCGGCGGTGCGCGTCGTCCGCCGCTATCTGGCGCCGAGGTGGCGCTCGCTGACCTTGGCGCTGGCGCTCGCCGCGGTGTTCGCCGGCCTGTCCGGCTGGCTCCTGAACCTGCTCCAACCGGCCGTGAACCATATCGCCGCCCCCGGGCGGCCCTCCGATCTCTTTCGCCTTCCCTTCATCATCGTCGCCCTGGCCCTGGGCCGAGGCCTTGCCGGCGCAACTCAGGCCGTGCTCGTCAACCGGATCGGGGCGGGCATCGTCGGCGACATACAGGTCGAGCTGTTCGGGAAGCTGGTGCGGGCGGACCTGGCCCGGCTCAAGGCCGCGCACAGCGGCGGCTTCGTCGCCTCGGTGCTTTATGATTCGGGCCTTATCCGCGAAGCGGCGACCACGGGGACGGTCAATCTGGTCCAGAACAGCCTGATGCTCGTCGCGGCGCTCGCGGTCATGGCGATGAAGGACTGGCGCCTTTGCCTCCTGGTCCTCGCAGCGGCGCCGGCGGTCGCCCTCGCGCTAAATCGCTTCATCCGCCGCGCGATCACCGCGGCGCAGGGGGCCATGGACGCCACGGGCGCGCTCTCCACGGCGATCCTGGAGGGTCTGGACGGCGTCCGTGTGGTGAAGATCGAGACCCGCGAGGCCTACGAGGAAAACCGCGTCGCCGCCCGGGTGGCGGAGCGCCAGCGCCACATTCTGCTGGGCGACAACGCCCGCGCCATCGCCTCGCCCGCGACCGACACGCTGGCCATGATCGTGGTCGCGGCGGTCCTGGCGTACGAGGGCTGGCGGGCGCAGAACGGCCATGCCGATATGGGCGCCTTCATCGCCTTTTTCGCCGCCCTGCTCATGGCTGGGCAGGCCCTGCGGCAGGTATCCAATCTCACCACCCTGCTGGCGGTGGGACTCGCCGCGGCTCGCCGCCTGTTCGCCGCGCTCGACGTGGAGCCAGAGGTGCGGGACCGCCCGGGGGCCCCGGAGCTCGGCGAGATCCGCGGGGACCTGGCCCTGCAGAATGTCAGCTTTGCCTACGGCGAAGCCGAGGTTCTGGTCGACGTCGATTTGCTGGCGCGGCGTGGCGAAGTCGTAGCCCTGGTCGGCCCGTCGGGCGCAGGCAAGACCTCGCTTCTCAATCTGATTCCCCGTTTCTACGACGCCGGCGCCGGCGCGGTGACCCTGGACGGCCGTGATATCCGCGAGGTGTCGCTGGCTTCGCTGCGCCGGGCGATCGCGCTTGTCACCCAGGAGCCCTTCCTGTTTGACGACACCATCGCGGCCAACATCGGCTATGGCCGCCCACACGCCAGCCCGGAAGAGATCGAGTCCGCCGCGCGGGCTGCGGCGGCGCACGACTTCATCCTCGCCCTGCCCCAGGGATATGACACGCCCGTCGGCGAGGCGGGGGCGAACCTGTCCGGGGGCCAGAGACAACGCATCGCCATCGCCCGCGCATTCCTCAAGGACGCGCCGATCCTGCTGCTTGACGAGCCGACCAGTGCGCTCGACGCCCAGAGCGAGAGCCTGGTGCAAGCCGCCTTGACCCGTCTGATGGCGGGGCGAACGACCCTGATCATCGCCCACCGCCTCGCCACGGTGCGAAACGCCGATCGCATTTACGTGCTCGACCAGGGACGGGTCGCGGAAGTCGGGACCCATGAGAGCTTGGTCGCCAGCGGCGGACTTTACGCCCGTCTGGCGCAGAGCCAGTCGCTCTGGGAGCAGCCGGACGCCGCGTGAAACCCGCCCGCTCCCCCCGCATCCAGGCCCTGCTCGCCAGCCTTCTCATCGCCTATGTGCGGCTGATAACCGTCACCCTGCGCTGGCGCCTGGTCGGCTTTGAGCGCGCTGAAGCCGCGCTTGAGAACGGGTCCGGGGTCATCGCCCTGTTCTGGCACGGCCGGATCGCTCAGGCCCTCGCCTGTCGGCCCTTCCTGCGCGGTCGCGACGCCGCGGTCCTCATCTCGCAGTCCCGCGATGGCGCCTTCATCGCAGAGGTCGCCAGGCGCCTGGGAGTTCTCCCGATCCGGGGCTCCACTGGACGGGAAGGCGAAGCCATGGCCAAGGGCGGAGTCGGGGCCTTCCGCGAGGCGGTCCGCCGCCTCGTCGCGGGCGGGGTCCTGCTGATCACGCCGGATGGCCCTCGCGGACCGGCCAGGGTCCTTCCTCTCGGTCCGGTGCAGATGGCCCGCGCCTCCCACCAGGACGCCTTCGCCCTCGGCCTCGCCGCTCGGCCAGCGCTGAAACTGGGCAGCTGGGATCAGGCGCACCTGCCGCTGCCCTTCAGCCGGGCGACACTCTGCGTCGTCGGCCCCCTGCGCGCCCCGGTCCTCGCGGCGGAGGGCGAGGTGCAGACTCTCCGCGCCCAATGGCAGGCGGCGCTGGACGCCGCTCAGTCCCGGGCCGAGTCCACCCTGACCCCGCGCCCCTTGGCCCTGACGCTCTATGCCGGGCTCACAGCCCTCGCCGGTCCAGCGCTGCGCCTCTGGCTGCGGAGGCGTCTCTCCCTGGGCAAGGAGCACTCCGGTCGCTGGCGCGAGAAGCTCGGGGCCTCGAATTCAGCACGGCCCCACGGCCCTGTTCTCTGGCTTCATGGCGTGAGCGCGGGCGAGAGCCTGTCCCTGGTGGCGCTGGCCGAGCGGGTGCGCCGCGTCAGGCCGGACATCACCCTGCTCTTCACTACCGCGACGGTGAGTTCGGCCGCGCTCATCGCCCCGCGCCTGCCGGCGGGAGCCGTGCATCAATTCTCGCCTCTGGACACGCCAGGCGCCGTTGCGCGTTTCCTCGATTTTTGGCGCCCCCATGCCGGTGTTCTGGCGGAGAGCGAGCTTTGGCCCAACCTCATCCTGGGGGCCCGGGCGCGGGGCGTCCGCCTGGGACTGATCTCGGCGCGCCTCTCGGCCAGAAGCGCGCGCGGCTGGCGGCGCGCGCCCGCCAGCGCCCGGGCGCTGTTCGCCGCCTTCGATCTCATTCTGGCGCGCGACGCGGAGGCGGAGCAGACCCTCAAGACATTTGGCGCGCGCATCGATGGTCTCGCCGATCTGAAATTCGGGGCCTCGCCCCTGCCCGCTTCCGCCGAGGCCCTGGCGCGTTTGGGCGCCGCCCTCCAGGGCCGCCCGCTGCTGTTCGCCGCGAGCACGCACCCCGGCGAGGAGGCCCTGCTGATCCGGGCCTTCCGAGACGCTCAGGCTCAAGAGGCCTGCCTCGCCATCGCACCCCGGCACCCTGAGCGAGGCGCGGAGATCGCGACTCTGGCCGCCGCTCAGGGCCTTTCCGTCTCCCGACGCAGCCTCGGCGAAAGCCCTGCCGGCCGTCAGGTCTATGTCGTCGACACGGTGGGGGAGCTTGGCCTCTTCTACCGACTGGCGCGGCTGTCGGTGATCGGAGGCAGTCTGATCCCGAACGGACCGGGGGGACATAACCCGCTGGAACCCGCCCGCCTGGGGGCGCCGTTCGTCAGCGGCGCCCATGTGGCGGCTTGGCCGATCTATCAGTCCCTGGCGGCGGCCGATGCCTGTCGCATGGCGAAGCCCGAGGACCTGGCGGAGATATGGAGTGAGGCTCTCACCGAGCCGGGGGACCTTTCGGATCGGGCGGCGCGGGCGAGCGCCTTCGTCGCCGCCGCGGACTCCCGGGCCGAAGCCGCCATCGCGCCAGTCCTGGCGCTCATCGCATGAGGCTCGCCACACCCAGGGCCTGGTACAGCCGCGAGGGCCTTGGCCTGCGCGCCCTCCGTTTGGCCCTCCTACCCCTGGGCTGGGTCTGGGCGGCGGCGACGGCCCGGCGCCTGAAGCGCGGCGCCGCCTTCGACCCTGGCGTCCCCGTCATCTGCGTCGGAAATCTCACCCTGGGCGGCAGCGGAAAAACCCCTGTGGTCCGGGCCATCGCTGAAGTTCTGGGCGCGCGCGGTGTCGCGGCGCACATTCTCCTGCGCGGGCATGGCGGGCGGGCGCGGGGCCCGTTGCGTGTCGACCTGATGCGTCACACCGCCGATGAGGTTGGAGATGAGGCCCTGATGCTCGCGGCGTCGGCGCCGGTCTGGGTCGCGCGGGACCGCGCCGCCGGCGCCCGCGCCGCGGTCGAGGCGGGCGCGGACGTCGTGGTTCTCGACGACGGCCATCAGAACCCCACCGTGACCAAGACTCTGTCCCTGATTGTGGTCGATGGCGAGACGCGTGACGGCGAATGGCCATTTGGCGATGGCTCGGTGTTTCCCGCCGGGCCTTTGCGGGAACCCGTCAGGACGGGCCTTGAGCGCGCCGATGCGGTGATCCTCCTCCTTCCCGCCGATCTCGACGCCCCCGATCCGCGCCTCCTGGCCGCTCTTGAGGGTCCGCCGATCCTGATCGCGCGCCTGGAGCCTCTGCAGACGCCGCCGCAAGGCCCGCTGCTGGCCTTCGCAGGGATCGGCAAGCCCTGGCGCTTCGCCCGCGCCCTTGAGGCCGCCGGCGCCGACCTTGTCGATGTCGCGCCGCTGCCGGACCATGCGCCTCTGACCCCCGCTCTCATGACCGCTCTCACCCAACGGGCGAAGGCTCTGGGCGCGCGCCTCGTCACCACAGAGAAGGACGCGACTCGTCTGCCGCCGGCCTGGCGCGCCGAGGTTCTGGTATGGCCGGTCAGCGCCCGGTTTGAGGACGAAGACGCCGCTTCAGGTCTGTGGCGCCGGGTGTTGGAGCCTTCCCGCCGCGAGATCCCCATGGGTTGATGCGGGGTCGTCATGACGTTCAGTCTGGCTTGGATCTCGAATCCTTGAGGGCCGGCCGGGCCGGTCGATCACGACACCAGGCGCTAAAGGCGACGACCCGCCTGGCTCGCGCTCAGCGCCTTGCCGATTTGTCATGATTGGCCCCCTGGCGGAGCGAAGGATGGCGGTGTTAGCTGGTCCCGAGGAGCGCGAGCCGCGGAGGTTTGGCCGCGCGCGGAGATATCCATGACCAAGACCCGCGACGCCGCCGCCACCGCTCTGGCGGCGATTCTGGCCTTGAGCGCCGTCGATCTCGGCGCCGGGCTCGCCAAAGCGGCTTTGCCGCGTTTCCCTCAACCCTATGGCGACCGTATCGTCTTCGTCGCCGACGGAAATGTCTGGTCCGTGCCGAAGTCCGGCGGGACGGCGGAGCGCCTGACCAGCGCTCCTGGCCAGGACATGTTTCCCCGCGTCTCCCCCGACGGCAAGTGGATCGCCTATACCGAGGCCAGCAGGGCGGGCACGGACATATGGGTGATCCCGGCCAGCGGCGGCGCGGCGCGGCGCCTGACCTTCCACCCGGCCACGGAGGGCGGCACGGGAGGGCGGCACGGCCCCGACAACATGGTCGTCACCTGGACCCCGGACTCGCGATTCGTGGTCTATCTCTCCAAGGCCGACCAGTGGAACGCCGCGGTGCAGAACTTGTACAAGGTTCCGGTGGAGGGCGGCGCGCCGGTCGCCATGCCGATCGATCTATGGGTCGGCCTCGCGACCTTCGCGCCCGATGGTCACACTATCGCCTATAACCGCATCTTCCGGAACTTCCGCACCTGGAAGCGCTATAACGGCGGCATGGCGCAGCAGGTCTTCACCTATGACTTCAATACGCGCGCCCTGACCCAGATCACGCACTGGTCGGGCACCAACACCTCGCCCATGTGGTATGGCCGCAAGATCTACTACCTGTCCGATCAGGACGCGCACCGCCGGGCCAATATCTGGGTCTACGACCTCGATACCAAACAGACCCGTGAGGTCACCCACTTCACCGACTATGACATCGACTTTCCGGCGCTCGGCGGCGACGCCATCGCCTTTCAGCAGGGCGGCAAGCTCTATCGCCTCGATCTCCCCGGCGAAAAGCTGAGCGAGGTCCCCATCGCCGTACCGGATGACAACGATCGGACGCGGCCCCGTGTGCGCCAGGTCGCAGGCGAAATCCGCGCCGTGGATCCCGCCGGCCAGCCGGACTTCGCCCTCTCGCCCAACGGGAAAAGAAGCCTGTTCTCCGCCCGAGGCGATATTTTCAGCGTTCCCACGGAATTTGGCGCGACGCGCGATCTGACCGGAACGCCGGGCGTCGACGAAGACCACCCTGCCTGGTCCCCGGACGGCAAGACCGTTGTCTACACCACGGATGTGAATGGCTCTCAGCAACTCGCCGAGCGTGATGCCGAGGGCGGGCCCGAGCGCCTGATCACCGCGTTCAAGACAGGCTATTTCTACACGCCTGTCTTCGCGCCCGACGGCAAAAGTCTGGCGGTGAGCGACGCCGAGCACCGACTCTGGCTCGTCGGGATGGCCGGAGGCGCGCCGCACCAGGTCGCCCTCGACAAGCAGGGGGAGATTCACGACCAGAGTTTTTCGCCTGACAGCCGCTGGCTGGCCTTCAGCCAGTCCGCCTTTGATGGTCGACGCGATCTCTACCTCTATGAAATCAGCTCGGGGACCCTGACCCGGCTCGGCGAGGGGCGGGAGGTCGACTATGGGCCGGTCTGGTCCCAGGACGGCAAGTTTCTCTATTTCATCTCCAACCGGAACGAAAATCCGGTGCCGTCGGACGTTGAATTCGATTTCGAGATTCTGAAGTCCAACGGGATCTACGCCATCCCTCTGTCCAAGGAGACTCCCTCGCCCGTGGCGCCGCGCTCGGACGAGGCGGCCGGTTCCGATGCGGCCAAGGCGGCGGACGCGAAGAGCGCGGCCAAGGACGGGGGCGACGCCGGACCCGCCAAGACCCCGATGGTCCATGTGGATCTGGATGGCCTGATGGCCCGCGCCGTCGCCCTTCCTATCGCCCCGGCCGAGATCGCCCAGATGGACACGCGCGGCGAGAAGATCATCTATCTGACCCAGCCTCTGACCCTGATCGACGGCGCATTGCCGGGGGAATCCTCGGCTCTCCACCTCTATGACGGCGAGACGCGCAAGGATGCCGTGATCGCCTCCGGCGTCGACGCCTATTCCCTCTCGGCCGACGGCAAGCGTGTGCTGATCCGCCGACATGGCTCCTATACGGTGATCGATCCCAAGCCCGGGGCCGAGAAGGACCCGGACAGCGTCCATGCCCTGAACCTTGGGCACATGCGGATGCTGGCGGATCCCTCGGCCGAGTGGCGCGAGATGTTCGACAATGCCTGGCGCCTGGAGCGCGACATCTTCTTCTCTCCGGTCATGAACGGTGTGAATTGGGAGGCGGTGCACGAGTCCTACGCGAAGCTCGTCCCCCAGCTGGGCTCACGCGAAGACCTCAACTATCTGATCGGTCAGATGATCTCCGAGATGAGCAACTCCCACACCTATGTGGGGGGCGGAGACGACGGCGACGCCACCCCGCCCTCGCCCAAGGCTCTCCTGGGGGTCGACTGGGCCCTCGACGCCGCCACCGGCCGCTATCGCCTGGCGCGCATCTATCCGGGCGACAATACGCGACCGGATTATCGCAGCCCGCTCGCGCAACCCGGACTCGAGGTCAAGGCCGGCGACTATGTCCTGGCGATCAATGGGACGGAGCTGCGCGCGCCGGCCACGCCGGACAGCCTGCTGCAGGTGGTCGACGCCCAGGACCCGGTCGATTTGACGGTCTCGGATAGCCCCGACGGCCAGCGCCGCCATGTCATCGTCAAGCCGGTCAGTTCGGAGCTGTCGCTGCGCGAAGCGGCCTGGATCGCGCACAATCGGGACACCGTCGACAGACTTTCGGGCGGGAAGGTCGGCTATGTCTACATGTCGGACATGGAGCAGCTGGGCCTGCAGCAGTTCGTGCGGCAGTTCTATGGCCAGTTGAACAAGCAGGCCCTGATCATGGACGACCGCTGGAACGGCGGCGGCTTCATCGCCCCCTATGCGCTGGAGCGTCTGCGCCGCGAACTGGTCGCCCTCGGCACGAACCGGGAAGGCGGCGTCCAGACCGAGCCGTTGGAGATGCTCAACGGCCCGAAGGTCGCGCTGCTCAACCACATGTCCGCCTCGGACGGGGACATCTTCCCCTACCTCTTCAAGCTCTATGGCCTTGGGCCCCTGGTGGGCACCCGTTCCTGGGGCGGAGTGCGGGGCATCCGCGGCGAGTGGCGGCTGATGGACGGCGGCTACATCACCATCCCCGAGGACGCGCTCTACACCAAGGATCGCATCTGGGCGGTGGAGAACCACGGCGTCGACCCCGACTACAAGATCGAAGACGAGCCCAAGGATCTGCTGGCCGATCACGATGCGCAGTTGGAGACGGCGGTAAGCCTCATGCTCAAGGCGATCGCCGAGCACCCGGCGGGCTTGCCGGCCCCGCCGCCGCTCATTCCCGCCTATCCGCCCAGCGGCATCGTTCCCCCCCAGCCCTGAGGCGGCCTCGACCGGCGCGCGGACCAGAGCTCGGCTCCGCGCCGCCAAAAAACAGAACATCTTGTGAACTCTTCAAATCATGTTTATGGTTTGTTCCCATCGGGCCGGCTGTCGCGATATTGTGGACAGGGTCGGCGCGGGCGCTGGAATCATGGGATAGGAAGGGCTCGGGATAATGTCAGGAACAGCGGCCTTGAGACTCGTGGGCAAGGAAGACGGCGACAAGCAGCGCGCGCTGGAGGCGGCGCTGACCCAGATCGACCGCGCCTTCGGCAAGGGCTCGGTGATGAAGCTGGGCGACAAGGGCAAGGTCGTGGAGATCGAGTCGACGCCGACCGGATCTCTGGGCCTCGACATCGCGCTCGGCATCGGCGGCCTGCCCAAGGGCCGGGTGGTGGAAATCTTCGGCCCGGAGAGTTCCGGCAAGACGACTCTGGCCCTGCATGTGGTGGCCGAGGTGCAGAAACGCGGCGGCGTGGCCGCTTTCATCGATGCCGAGCACGCGCTCGATCCGGTCTATGCCCACAAGTTGGGGGTCAACCTGGACGATCTTCTCGTCTCCCAGCCGGACACCGGCGAACAGGCTCTGGAGATCACTGACACCCTGGTGCGTTCTGGCGCCGTGGATATCGTGGTGGTGGATTCGGTCGCCGCCCTGACTCCCCGGGCCGAAATCGAAGGCGAGATGGGCGACAGCTTGCCGGGTCTCCAGGCCCGGCTGATGAGCCAGGCTCTGCGCAAGCTCACCGGCTCCATCTCCAAGACCCAGACCCTGGTCATCTTCATCAATCAGATTCGCATGAAGATCGGGGTCATGTATGGCAGCCCGGAAACCACGACGGGCGGCAACGCGCTGAAGTTCTATGCCTCGGTGCGCCTGGACATCCGCCGCACGGGCTCGGTGAAGCTCCGCGACGAGATCATCGGCAACAATGTCCGGGTCAAGGTGGTCAAGAACAAGGTGGCGCCGCCGTTCCGCGAGGTCGAGTTCGACATCATGTACGGCCAGGGCATCTCCAAGCTGGGCGAGATCATCGATCTGGGCGTCAAGGCCGGCGTGATCGAGAAATCCGGCGCCTGGTTCTCCTGGAACAGCACCCGCATCGGTCAGGGTCGCGACAATGCCCGCGAATATCTCAAGTCCAATCCGGACATCGCCCAGCAGATCGAGGACCAGGTGCGAGGCGCCTCGACGCGCATCGAGGACGAACTCCTCATCGGCGGGCCAGAACCTGCCGACGACTAACCCACTGACGACTAAACCCCCTCGCAACGAAGCTCGCTGACGACGAAACTGACTGACGACAGGTCTGGCGACATTCGCCAAGCCGCCCTTCGCCAGTTCAGCCCGGCAGATTCGCGCCTTTCGGACCCTGACCCCGCGACGGCCGCGCCGGCGTGGGGTCTTTGTCGCCCGGTTTCACAAATGATAGAGGGCGGCTATGCCTAGCGTGAACCACATCCGCCGCCATTTCCTCGACTTCTTCGGCGCCCGCGCCCACGCGGTCCTGCCCTCGGCGCCGCTCGTGCCCCAGAACGACCCCACCCTGCTGTTCGTCAACGCGGGTATGGTCCAGTTCAAGAACATCTTCACCGGAGCCGAGACCCCGGCTCATCCGCGGGCCGCAACGGCCCAGAAATGCGTCCGCGCGGGCGGCAAGCACAATGATCTCGACAACGTCGGCTACACCGCCCGCCACCACACCTTTTTCGAGATGCTCGGAAACTTCTCCTTCGGCGACTATTTCAAGGCCGAGGCGATCGATTTCGCGTGGACGCTTCTGGTCAAGGAAATGGGCCTGGATCCCAACCGCCTGTGCGTCACGCATCACGCTTCAGATGAAGACGCCGCGGGGCTTTGGGGCCGGATCGCCGGCCTTCCCGCTGAGCGGATCATCTCCATCGCCTCGGACGACAATTTCTGGTCCATGGGCGACACCGGCCCGTGCGGTCCCTGCTCGGAGATTTTCTACGACCACGGTCCTCACATCCCCGGCGGCCCGCCCGGCTCTCCCGATGAGGATGGCGACCGTTTCGTGGAGATCTGGAACCTGGTCTTCATGCAGTTCGAACAGTTCGCGGACGGATCGCGCGCGCCCCTGCCCAAGCCTTGTATCGATACCGGCATGGGACTGGAGCGGGTGAGCGCCGTCCTGCAGGGCGTCCACGACAATTATGACATCGATCTGTTTCGCACCCTGATCCTAGCCAGTCGGGATCTGATGGGCGGTCTTTCGCCGGACCAGGCGCCTTCCCATCGGGTGATCGCCGACCATCTGCGCTCGACGGCCTTTCTCATCGCCGACGGGGTCACGCCCTCAAACGAGGGGCGAGGATATGTACTTCGGCGGATCATGCGCCGGGCCATGCGCCACGCCCACCTGCTGGGCGCCCGCGAGCCGGTTCTGCACCGCCTCCTGCCCACCCTGGTGAGTGAGATGGGCGAGGTCTACCCGGAGTTGCGGCGCGCGGCGGCCGCCACGGCCGAAACCTTGCGTCAGGAGGAAGAGCGTTTTCAGCGCACCCTCGGCCGCGGCATGGCGCTGCTCGAGGAGGCGACGGTCGGCCTCCGCTCGGGCGACGTCCTGCCGGGCGAAACGGCCTTCAAGCTCTACGACACCTACGGCTTCCCCATCGACCTCACCCAGGATGCGGTGCGAGCCAGGGGCCTGACCGTGGACATGGCGGGCTTCGATGCCGCCATGGAGGTTCAGCGCGCCCAGGCGCGGGAAAACTGGGCCGGTTCAGGGCAGGCCGCCCAAAGCGCCGTCTGGCTGACCCTGCGCGACCGCTTCGGCGCCACGCGATTCACCGGCTACGAGAGTCTCTCGGGCGAGGCTGCGGTTCTGGCCCTGGTCCGCGACGGCGTGGAGATTGAGGCGGCGGGGCCAGGCGAGGAGGTGGAGGTTCTGTTCGACGCCACACCGTTCTACGCCGAAAGCGGCGGGCAGGCGGGCGACAGGGGCGGGGTGAGCTGGGATGGCGGCGCCGCACGTGTCCTCGACACCCAGAAACAGGCGGGGGACTTGCACGTCCTGCGGCTGACAATCGAGGCCGGCCGCCTCACCCCTGGCGCTCGGGCGCATCTCCAGGTGGACGAGGAGCGCCGCGCGCGCACGCGTCTCAACCATTCCGCGGCTCACCTCGTTCACGCCGCTCTCAGACATGTGCTGGGGCCGCACGTCGCCCAGAAGGGGCAGATGGTGGACGATGAGCGCATGCGCTTCGACTTCAGCCATTCAGGTCCGCTGACGGCGAAGGACATCGACGCGATCGAGAGCGAGGTGAATGCGGTCATCCGCCAAAACCAGCGCTCGGACACCCGGGAAATGACGCCCGAGGCAGCCATGGAGGCCGGGGCGGTCGCCTTGTTCGGGGAGAAATACGGCGACAGGGTGCGGGTGTTGAGCCTGGGCGCCGCCCTGACCGGCGAAGGCGCCTATTCGGTGGAGCTGTGCGGCGGCACACACGTGGCTCGCACAGGCGACATCGCCCTCTTCAAGATCGTCTCGGAGCAGGGCGTGGCCGCAGGCGTGCGTCGCATTGAGGCCCTCACCGGCGAGCCGGCGCGGCGCTGGCTGCTGGCCCAGGCGGGAGCGGCGCGGGCTATGGCCGATCAGCTCAAGACCCCGGTCCTTGAGGCGCCTGCGCGGCTGGAGGCCCTGGAAGCCCAGAAACGGCAACTGGAAAAGGACCTGGCCGAGGCGAGGCGCCAACTCGCCATGGGCGGCGCGGGCGGCGGCGCCCCGCCGATTGAGACCGTCGGCGGGGTCAACTTCATTGGTCGGGTTCTAGAGGGCGTGGGCGGCAAAGATCTGCGGCCTATCGCCGAAACCTATCGCAAGCAGATCGGCGATGGGGTGATCGTGCTCAACGGCGTGGCCGACGGCAAGGTCGCCAATACCGTGGTCGTCGCCGGCGCCGCGCAACAACACTTCAACGCCGTCGATCTGGCGCGGGCGGCGGTGGCCGTCATGGGCGGCCAGGGTGCGGGCGGGAAGCCGGATTTCGCTCAGGGGGGGGCTCCCGACCCCGCCAGGGCCCAGGCGGGCGTGGACGCCATACGTAAGGTCCTGGCCGACGCCTGACGCCGCCCCGGCGGAGGCTCGGCCACAGGAGGGCGCGGAGATGGAGATCAGGTTCTGGATGCTCCTGGGGTTCGCCATTGGCCTTGCGCCCCTGGCGCTCCCGGCGCTCGCCGAGACCCGCGCTGACGCCCGCGCCGCCCAAGACGTAACGCGTCTCGAAACGCTCTATTCTCAGGCCTTCGTGACCGGCGACGTCGGTCTGGCCGACAAGGTGCTCGCGGACGGCTTCATCGGCCTCATGGAGTCCCGCGGCCGCCCCTATGACAAACGGGACATGCTGACGATGCTGGGCCGCCATCCGAGCCAGGCTTCCGCACGGATCACCTCTCTGGTCGTGCGTCTGAACGGCGATACGGCCACCGCGCTTGGCGCTGAGGACGACCGCGACAAGGGTTCACGCCGCGTGATCCACCACGTCTGGCTCGATACCTGGCGGCGCACCCCTGAGGGTTGGAGACTGCTGTCTTCCGCCGAAATCGCGCTGCGACGCTGAGACCCCGGCGCCACGCCCCGCCACGACCTCAAGCTGTTTCCGGACGAACGGAATCGCGATCGCGGTCGCCGTGGGCTCCAGAGCCGCGCCTTGGCGCGCCGTCTGACCGCTCAAACGTGTCCCATCCGATCGGACGGCGCTCTAATGGCCGAGCGCGACTTTCAGATTGTCGGCGACCTTGTCGAGGAAGCCCTCGGTCGTCAGCCAGCCCTGAGCGTCGCCGACCAGCAGGGCGAGATCCTTGGTCATGAACCCCGCTTCAACCGTAGAGACGCAGACAGCCTCCAGGGTCTTGGCGAAGCGACCCAGGGGCGCATTGCCGTCCAGCTCCGCGCGATGGCTGAGCCCCCGGGTCCACGCGAAGATCGAGGCGATGGAATTGGTTGAGGTGCTCTCGCCACGCTGATGCTGACGGAAGTGGCGGGTCACGGTCCCGTGGGCGGCCTCGGACTCCACGATCTTGCCATCCGGCGTCATCAGAACCGAGGTCATCAGGCCGAGCGAGCCGAAACCCTGCGCGACCTGATCCGACTGAACATCACCGTCATAGTTCTTGCACGCCCAGACGAAGCCGCCGGGCCACTTGAGCGCCGAAGCGACCATGTCGTCGATCAGGCGGTGCTCGTAGGTGATGCCCGCCGCCTTGAAGCGGTCCGCAAACTCGGACACATAGATGTGCTGGAAGATGTCCTTGAAACGCCCGTCATAGGCCTTGAGGATGGTGTTCTTGGTCGAGAGATAGACCGGATAGTGCCGGTTAAGCCCATAGGTCAGGCTGGCGCGAGCGAACTCGGCGATGGAGTCGTCAAGGTTGTACATGCCCATGGCCACGCCGCCGCCCGGATAGGCAAAGACCTCGTGCTCGATGATCTGGCCGTCCTCGCCCTCGAAACGCATCGTCAGCTTCCCGGCGCCGGGGACAACGAAGTCGGTCGCGCGATACTGATCGCCGTAGGCATGCCGGCCGATGATGATCGGCTGGGTCCAGGTCGGCACCAACCGCGGCACATTGCGGCACAGGATCGGCTCGCGAAACACCACGCCGCCCAGAATGTTGCGGATCGTGCCATTGGGCGACTTCCACATCTTCTTCAGGCTGAATTCCTTCACCCGCGCTTCGTCCGGGGTGATGGTCGCGCATTTGATGCCGACGCCGCAGGCCTTGATCGCCTCGGCCGCCTCTATGGTGACCTTGTCGTCCGTGGCGTCGCGGTTCTCCATCCCGAGGTCGAAATACTGAATCGGAATGTCCAGAAACGGAAAGATCAGCTTGTCCTTGATCATCGCCCAGATGACGCGGGTCATTTCGTCGCCATCGAGATCGACGACCGGATTGGCGACTTTGATTTTTTCCATGACGACGGGCTACGCTCCCTGCGATCCGGTCTTGAGACGGCGATAGGCCTCCGCGAGGGCGTCCCGGGGCGAGGGCCCGGCAGGGGGCGCGACGGAGGCGCGCAGGGCTATAGAACCGGAATGCGTCGCGCGCAAAGCCGGAACGCGCCTGGGATTCATCTCCTCAAGCCGCGAGCCCATGCCGCAAGGCGGAAACGCCAGGCGCGATACGGGCCAAGTCAAGCCGGCCTCATCGCCTGCGTGATCCGCGCGGCCGCCTCGCCGAACAGCTTCGCGCGCGCGTCCGACGTGGCCGTCGAGCCGATTTGAAACCCCGCGATGACGATTTGCGGTCCCCGGGGCAGGCTGGCGACGGCCCACACCGAATCCACTGCGGTGAAGCCAAGGTCGGTGGGCGCGGCCCCCGCCTTTTGGGCCAGGCCCGTTCCCGCCGGAAGGCCGCGACTCAGGCCCGATCTGGGCTCCGACGCCGTCATCAGACTCAGAAGGAAGGCCGTGGAGGCGAGCGACAGCAAACCGCCGCCGGCGAGCTTGAGCAAAAAGTCCGCGGCGGCCGGAGCCGTCGCCGTGTCGCGATCGTCGGCGAGATAGGCGTCCATAGCCGCCTGCCGGACCGAGGGCGGGCGCAGATCCCGCGCCCTTGACCACCCCTGAGGTGTGGCCCAGTCGGGCTGAAACGGTCCCGTCGCAAAGAGATCGCAGAGGCGCTCACGCTCGGGCCGGTCGAGGCGCATCCCTCCCAGGCCGATTCGGGAGAGAAAGGCGTTCACCGCGCCGGGACCGCCGATTCGCGTCAACACGGTGTCGGAGGCGGTGGCGTCATCATGCTGGATGGCCAGAGCGATAAGATCCGCCAGCGGCAAGGCGAGGCTCGCCCCCGCCCCGGCCAGAAGTCGAGCGTTGAGTCGGCTGGGCGGCGGCGACAGGTCGTCGCGACGCAACTCGACCGGCGTGTTCAGGGACAGCGCGCCCGCATCGATGCGATCGAGCGCGGCCGCGGCGACCAGCAGCTTGGACTCGGCCCCGAGGGGATAGCGGCCCCGGCTATCGGCGGCCCAGGCCCCGGCCCTTCCCACCTGCGCGACCGCGAGATTGAACAACCCCGGTCTCGCCTGGGTCGCCAGCCCCGTCACGCCCTGGTCCAGGCGCCGCGCGTCGAGGGTGGCGAAGACGGGCGCGGTTTTTGGCTTTTCCGTGCAGCCCAACGGTCCAATCCCGAGACTCGCGAGGCTGGAGACGAGAAGGCGACGTCGGTGCAGACTCATGGTGCGTGAGACTCGATCAGGTGACGCATCGCGCCTGCAGAGCCTTTTGTCCTACAATGAGGCATGGACGCGCGCAGCCCCCAAAGCTCGGAATTCGAGCCGCCCTTCATCATCCTGGACATGCCGCAACTGGCCGAGAACATCGGCGCCGCCGCCCGGATCATGCTCAATTTCGGCCTGGATCGGCTCCGCCTGGTGCGCCCCCGCGATGGCTGGCCGCAGCCGAAGGCCTGGGCTGCGGCGTCCGGCGCTGAGGCCCCGCTGGAGGGGGTCGAGGTGTTCGAGCGGGTGGCCGATGCCGTCTCGGACCTCCACTTCGTTCTCGCCGCCACGGCCAGGCCGCGGGAGGTCACCTTGCCGGTCCTGACCCCTCGTGAGGCTGCCGCAGAGCTTCACGCCCGGGCCCCGCATCAACGCACCGCCATCCTCTTCGGCGGTGAACGGGCCGGACTGGAGACCGCCGACATCGCGCTCTGCCAGGGAATCCTGACGATACCCGTGGCCGAGCGGCACACCTCACTCAACCTCGCCCAGGCGGTCGGAGTCTGCGCCTATGAATGGCGGATGGGCGAGTTCGACCGTCCGCCTGCGCGATTTGGCGCGCCAGAGCCGCCAGCGGACGGCGGCGCACTCCTCGGCTTCTACCAACATCTGGAGGATGAACTGGAGACCGCGGGGTTCTTTCACCCGCCAGAGAAGAAGGCGACCATGGTGCGCAATCTGCGCGCGGCGCTGGGACGCGGGGGATTCACCGATCAGGAGGTTCGGACCCTGCGCGGGGTGGTCACGGCTCTATCGCGGGGCCGGGGCAAGGTGCTCGCCAAACTCGCAGCCCGAAAACAGGCGCCCGCCAAACCTTGACGTCGCCGGACCACTTGCCCATAAGCGCGCCTCCTACGCGTCCCCGGTCCGCCGGCGGGCGCGAGGGCCTATGACGGGTTGATGTGCCGCCGCCGTTGAAAACGCCGGGCCATTGGGGGCTCGGCCGGCTCGCATCGAAGAAGTGGGTTCATCGCGCATGTCCAAGCGCCTATCAGCCAAGTACAAGCTCGACCGTCGTATGGGCGAGAACATCTGGGGCCGTCCGAAGTCGCCGATCAATCAGCGCGCCTATGGCCCCGGTCAGCACGGCCAGCGCCGCAAGAGCAAGATTTCGGATTTCGGCCTGCAGCTTCGCGCCAAGCAGAAGCTCAAGGGCTATTACGGCAACCTGACCGAGAAGCAGTTCTCGCGCACCTATGAGGAAGCCGCGCGCCGCAAGGGCAATACCTCGGAGAATCTGATCGCCCTCCTGGAGTCGCGCCTGGATGCGGTCGTCTATCGCGCCAAGTTCACCCCCACCGTCTTCTCCGCTCGTCAATTCGTGAACCACGGCCACGTCATGGTGAACGGCAAGCGGGTGAACATCCCGTCCTATCGCCTGAAGCCGGGCGATGTGGTCCAGGTGCGCGAGCGCTCGCGCAACATGGCCCTGGTGCTTGAGGCCCTGCAGCTCAGCGAACGCGACACGCCCGACTATGTGGAGGTCGACGCCAAGGCGATGTCGGCCAAGCTGGTCCGTGCGCCGGAGCTGGCCGAAGTGCCCTATCCGGTGAAGATGGAGCCCAACCTGGTGGTTGAATACTACGCGTCCTAGGACGCCGGATTCGCCCTTGGGTATCGCCTTTCGGCGCGCAGGCCCGGCGTCCGCGCGTCGGGTTCTTCGGGGCGAGAGATTCAGACCTCGCCTCCCGTTTCACCCCGAATCCGAGGGCGCCGAACCTTTAGGCGCCGACCTTTTGGGTATTTTCATGGGTGCTAATCGCGGAAGCGCGGGCCTCAGGAATGTGTCTGCCGCCCGCCCCGCCCCGCGCTCTCCGACCCTTGTTCAGGCCGGCAGCAGGCCCTGCTCCGCGAAGAGCCCCTTGAGCTCGCCGGACTGATACATTTCACGGATGATGTCGCAGCCGCCGACGAACTCGCCCTTCACATAGAGCTGGGGAATGGTGGGCCAGTCGGAATAGGCCTTGATGCCCTGACGCAGGGCATCGCTCTGCAGGATGTTCACAGCGGCGAAATCAACGCCCACCTGATCCAGAATCTGCACCACCGTCGCGGAGAACCCGCAGGCGGGCTGATCCGGGACCCCCTTCATGAACAGAACCACAGGGTTCTCTTTGACCGCCTTGTCGATGAAGGCGTTGACGTCGGCGTCAAGGGTCTCGCTCATGGCAGGCGTTCCGTTATCGGGGCCGGAGGCGGCCCCATGCCCCAAGAGCTAGGCGCCCGTCCCCTCCGGGTCAAGGCGTCAGGCTGGCGGGTCAAGGCGTCAGGCCGGCGGGTCAAGGCGTCAGGCCGGCGCGGAGGTTTCGAGGGCGAGGGCGTGAAGCTGGCCGCCCACCGCCCCGCCCAGAGCTTCATAGACAAGCTTATGCTGACGCACCCGGGGCAGGCCGCCGAATGCGGCCGAGACGATGCGCACGCGATAGTGATCGCCGTCCCCGGCCAGATCCTCAACATCGATCTTCGCGTCGGCGAAGGCCCCTCGCAGGCGGGTCTCTATTTCCTCAGCTGACATGGCCATGGTGATAATCCTCAAGTCTCGGCGGAGGCGTTCACGCTTCCGGCCATAAAGGCTGGCAGCCATCCCTCATGGGCGTCGCGCAGGCAAGCCAGAGACACCGAGAACAGGCCCTCGACGGCCAGGGTCTCGCCGCCAGCCCGTCCGATGATCGCCGCCGCGACGCCCGCCGCCGCGGCCCGGGCGAGTACGGGGGCGGCTTGGTCCACGGCGATGAGGTAGCGGCCCTGATCCTCGCCGAACAACGCGCCTACAGGCGGACCCGCCGGCGCCTGGGCCTTCACCCCCACGCCGGAGGCCAGGGCCATTTCCGCGACGGCCACGATCAGGCCGCCGTCGGAGAGATCGTGCACCGTCCGCACGCCATCATCCGCGATCAACGCCCGGACGAGTTCCCCGGCCGCCCTCTCGCGCTCCAGGTCGACCGGCGGCGGCGCCCCGTCCTCTCGGCCGAGCACGTCGCGCAGATACAGGCTTGCTCCCAGTTCACCGTGGGTCTCGCCCACCAGAATCAGGGTCTGCCCCGCCTTCAGATTCGAATAGACGGCGCGGCGGCTGGCCTCGGCGAGGAGGCCCACGCCCCCGACCACGGGGGTGGGCGGGATCGCTTCGCCATCGGTCTCATTATAGAGACTGACATTGCCGCTCACGACTGGGAAATCCAGGGCCCGGCAGGCCTGGGACATGCCCTCGATGGCGGCGACGATCTGGCCCATGATGTGTGGCTTCTCTGGGTTGCCAAAGTTCAGATTGTCGGTGATGGCGAGCGGCCTGGCCCCGACCGCGCACAGATTGCGCCAGGCCTCGGCGACAGCCTGCTTGCCGCCTTCCAGAGGGTCGGCGGCGACATAGCGCGGCGTGCAGTCACAGGTCATCGCCACGGCCTTGCGCGCGCCATGGACGCGAACCACCGCGGCGTCGGCGCCTGTGTCCGACTCCTCGAGGCTGTCGGCCATAACGTGACGGTCATACTGCTCCCAGATCCAGCGGCGCGACGCGAGGTCCGGAGAGCCGAGGAGCCGGATCAGAGCCTGCGCCCAGTCCTCCGGCGCGGGGATGTCCGCAGCCTTGAGACGAGGCGCCTTGGCCGGCGCCGTATGCGGCCGGTCATAGAGCGGGGCGTCGTCGGTGAGCGGCGCCAGCGGCAGGTCGCAAACGACCTCGCCCCTGTGCCGGAGCACGATGCGCCCGGTCTCCGTGGTAGTCCCGATCACCGCGGCATCGAGGCCCCAGCGGGCGAAGATGGCCTCCGCGTCCGCCTCACGACCGGGAGAGAGGATCGCCAGCATGCGCTCCTGGCTCTCCGACAGCATCATCTCATAGGCGCTCATTCCGGCTTCGCGCTGCGGCACGCGATCGAGATCGAGCTCCAGCCCGACGCCGCCCTTGCCCGCCATCTCCACGCTGGAGGAGGTGAGCCCCGCGGCGCCCATGTCCTGGATGGCGGCGACGGCGCCGGAGGCCATGAGCTCCAGCGTCGCCTCGATGAGCAGCTTTTCCGCGAATGGATCGCCCACCTGCACCGTCGGGCGCTTGGCCTCCGACTCGGCGTCGAACTCCGCCGAAGCCATGGTGGCGCCGTGGATGCCGTCCCGCCCGGTCTTGGAGCCGAAATAGACCACCGGCAAATGCGGACCTGGCGCTGCGGAGTAGAAGATCTTGTCGGTCTCGGCGAGGCCGACGCACATGGCGTTGACGAGAATGTTGCCGTTATACCCGCGATGGAAATTCACCTCGCCGCCGACGGTCGGCACGCCCACGCAGTTGCCATAACCGCCGATGCCCGACACGACGCCGGAGACGAGGCGGCGTGTCCGCGGGTCGGCAGGGTCGCCGAATCGCAAGGCGTTGAGCAGGGCGATCGGACGCGCGCCCATGGTGAAGACATCGCGCATGATGCCGCCGACGCCCGTCGCCGCGCCCTGATAGGGCTCGATGAACGAAGGGTGGTTGTGCGACTCCATCTTGAAGACGCAGGCCTGACCATCGCCCAGATCGACCACGCCGGCATTCTCGCCCGGCCCCTGGATCACCACCTCGCCCGTGGTCGGAAAACGGCGCAGATGCCGGCGTGAAGATTTATAGGAGCAATGCTCGCTCCACATCACCGAGAAGAGACCAAGCTCAACCGCATTGGGTTCGCGATTCAACCGCTTCACGATCAGGGCGTATTCTTCGGCCTTGAGGCCGCTTTGCAGCGCGCCGGCGAGCCCAGGGACGGGACCCGTGACAGGGCCGGTGACAGATGTCGAGGTCATGCCCGCTTCTAGCCAATGCCGAGCGGGAACGCCAATCGCCAGCGATCAGACTCCTTCGCCCAGAGCTTGGGCGCGCGCCCGCTTTTTGTGCGTCGCAACACCACACGCACAATTTTTTGCGGCGCCCGCGAAAAGGCCCTTGCCTTCTAAGTGAACGCTGTTATCTAATCAGTGTCAAGTTCTGGTCTCAGCGCGAATGCGAGGCGTCCAGGGCTGTGATCGCACCGACCGCTGCGTCCCCCCCGACGCTCAGGGCTTATTCTGGAGGCTCCCCATGAAGTATGCATTTTCCGCTGGCTGCGCCGCCCTCGTTCTGGCCATCGCCGGCGTCGCCCTGGCCGATGGCCAGGTGACCGCGACCCTGGCCCAGCCCGCGTCAGGCATGACCAAGCTGATCGCCGGCCACGGCGTTTTCCGTTGCGAAGGTACGGCCTGCGTGTCCAGCTATGCGCCGGATGAGACCGGCACGCTCGACGCCTGCAAGGACCTGGTGAAGAAGGTCGGCCGCGTCACCTACTACGCCCAGACCCGTCCGCTCAGCGACAAGGCCCTGGCGCAGTGCAATTCCGTCGCCCCGGCGCCCCGGGCTGACGCCACCGCTTCGCGCTGATCACCTCCCTCGATCCGCGAGCTTCTGGCCCCGCCGGCGACGGCGGGGCTTTTTTCTTGGCCTCGGGGCTTTTTTCTCGGCCTCGCGGGGCAGGCAGGAGCGCAGATCCCAATCAGGACTTCGGCGCACCGCCGCGTCAGGCCGCCTCCAAGGCGCTTTGCAGGACGCTCTGAAACACCATGGCCCCGTCGACGGAGCCGAGGTCGGATTCGAACGCCCGATCCGGGTGGGGCATCAGACCGAGGACGTTGCCGGTCTCATCGACGATGCCGGCGATGTCCCGGGCGGACCCATTGGGGTTCTCGCGATAGCGAAACACGACCCGGCCCTCTCCCTCCAGCCGATCGAGCGTCTCGGAATCGGCGAAATAATTGCCCTCCTGATGGCCGACGGTCATCCAGGCGGTCCGCTGGCCCGCGAAGGCGGCGGTGAACCGGGTCTGGGCGTTCACCACATCGAGTTCGACCCGCTTGCAGACATATTTGAGATCGCGGTTGCGCAACAGCGCTCCGGGCAACATCCCGGCCTCGCAAAGAACCTGAAAGCCGTTGCAGATCCCCGCGACTGCGACGCCGCGTCCGGCCGCCGCGCGCACGGCGTCCATAACCGGCGAGACCGCCGCCATCGCCCCGCATCGCAGATAGTCCCCGTAGGCGAAACCGCCGGGCAGGACCACCAGATCCAGACGGTCTGGCAAGGCCGTCTCCTGGTGCCAGACCATGTCAACATGGGCGCCGGTGGTCCGCTCCAGGGCGACCTTGCAGTCACGGTCGCAATTGGATCCGGGAAAGACGATGACCGCGGCCCGCATCAGGCGATCTCCACCTCGAAGCTCTCAATCACCGGATTGGCCAGAAGGCGACGACACATCGCCTCAACCTGGGTTCTGGCCTCGTCTGCGTCCGCAGCCGCCACCTCGAACTGGATGAGCCGCCCGACCCGGACGTCGGCGACCCCGGGAAAGCCGAGGCCGTGCAGGGCCTGCTCTACAGCCTTGCCCTGGACATCCAGGACGCCCGCCTTGAGGAATACGCGGACCATCGCCTTGAAGGTTGAGCTCACTGAATCCCACCCTGAATCACGGTCGGCATCTCCTTCATCACGCCCAGTCGACGCGCCACTTCGGTGTAGCTCTCGATGACATTGCCCAGGTCGCGCCGGAAGCGATCCTTGTCGAGCTTCTCATTGGTCGCCGAATCCCACAGCCGACAACTGTCAGGACTGATCTCGTCGGCAAGTAGAATACGCGAGAAGTCGTTCTCCCACACTCGGCCAAACTCAACCTTGAAATCCACAAGCGTGATGCCGACCGCACCGAACATGCCCGACAGGAAGTCGTTCACCCGAAGCGTCATCGCCATCATGTCGTCGATCTCCTGGGTTGAGGCCCAGTTGAAGGCGGTGATGTGCTCCTCCGCCACCATGGGGTCGGAGAGCTTGTCGTCCTTCAGATAGAACTCGATGATTGAACGTGGCAGGGCCTGGCCCTCGGGAAGGCCGAAGCGCTTGGAGAGCGACCCGGCCGCGATGTTGCGGCACACCACCTCCAGCGGCACGATCTCCACCTCCTTGATTAGCTGTTCGCGCAGGCTGAGTCGGCGAATGAAATGATTCTGCACCCCGATTGCCGCGAGCCGGGTCATGACATGCTCGCTGATCCGGTTGTTGATCACGCCCTTACCTTCGAGAATCGCCGTCTTCGCGCCGTCGAAGGCTGTGGCGTCGTCCTTGAAGTATTGGATCAAGGTTCCAGGCTCAGGACCTTCATAGAGAATCTTGGCCTTGCCCTCGTAGATCTTCTTTCGGCGAGTCATGATCTCATGCGGCCTTTCAAGGCGATCCGACGGCAAATAACCGGGAGAGGCGGCCCCGGTCGCTTCGGATTGGGATCTGTCAGGAGCGTCCGTCCTCTGGAAGAGACGCCGCCCTAACTACCGGATGCGGCGCCCTGGCGCAAACCCGCGCGCCGGGTGAAGATCACGCCGCTTCAGAGGAGGGGGCGGCGACCGTATGGATGACAGGGCGATGCAGGCGCGGGGGCGCGGAAGGGTGCGGGAAGTGGACAGCGTCTCCCTCGCCGGGGTCGAGGAGAGCGTCTGGGACGATGCCTATCACCGCCTCCTGACCCTGCCCATCAGCGCCTTCTTCGGCGTGATGGCCGCGGCGTTTCTGCTCGTCAACGCTGTGTTTGCCGGTCTTTACATGCTCGACCCGTTGGGCGTGACCAATGCTCGACCTGGTCACTACGCCGACTATTTCTTCTTCTCGGTCCAGACCCTGGGGTCCCTCGGCTATGGTTACATGGCGCCCCAAAGCCTCTACGCCAATATCCTGGCGACGGTCGAAGTCTTCCTGGGCATCCTCAATCTGGGGGTGGCCGCCGGCCTCCTGTTCGCCCGCATCTCCCGTCCCACCGCGCGGATCGTGTTTTCACGCCAGGCCGTGATTACCCGCTTCGACGGGCGCCCCACCCTGATCCTGCGAGCCGCGAATCAGCGCCGGAACCGTGTTCTGGAGGCGGAGGTCAGTCTGCTCCTGGTGCAGGACGTCCTCACCGCCGAGGGAGAGCGTCTGCGCCGCTTCGACGAACTGACGCCGGCGCGCGGGCGAAGTCCGCTCTTCCTTCTGACCTGGCAGATCATGCACGTCATCGACGAGCAGAGCCCGCTTCACGGCGAAACCGCCGAGAGCCTCGCCGCGCGCAACGCCGAGATTCTGGTCAGCCTCCGGGGACTGGATGAGACCTTCGTCTCCACCATTCATGCGCGGATGACCTACCCGCCGGATCAGATCGTTTGGGGCCGCAGGCTCGCCGACATCCTCACCGACCTTCCGGGCGGACGTCGCGTCATCGACATGGGCCGCTTCCATGACCTCGATTAGGACGGAGGACCTGCCGATTGCCCCCGGGCGCAGGCCAAGCTATGCGACCCCTCTCTACAACAGGACAGCGACGCACATCTTGCCCCCTCAGGATCTCGAAATCGACAGAGGCGACGCCGATAGCCATGAGGCGCGGGCGCAGGCCCGGGCCCGGCTCATGCTGGGTCAGTGGGCGGCGGAGCAGATGGGGCTGAAGGATGCGGCGGCCTATGCCCAGGCTGTCGCACGTCATGGCGCCGGATCGCCGCTCGAGGAAGACGTCCTGCGCAAGGTCGGACATGATCTGAGCGCCTCCGGCCTGGCCGTGGGCGCGGCGGAGGTAGGCGCGCGATTCGCCGAGTTTCTCGCCCAGTCCCGGGCGATGCGAGACTGAGATCCACGGCATGGGCCCTCTGAGCGACCTCAAGGTCATCGAGATGGGTCAGCTCATCGCCGGGCCCTTCTGCGGCCAGCTTCTGGGCGACATGGGCGCGGAGGTGGTCAAGATCGAGCCGCCCGGGGCCGGCGATCCGATGCGGGGCTGGGGCCAGGCGGCGCCGGTCTGGTGGGAGGTGATCGGTCGCAACAAGAAGAGCGTCTCGCTCAATCTTCGCGATCCCGAGGGCCAGGCCCTGGCCCGGCGCCTGATCGCCCAGGCCGATGTCCTGATCGAGAACTTCAAGCCCGGAACACTGGAGAGCTGGGGCCTCTCGCCCGACGCCCTGCGGGCGGAGCATCCCACGCTGATTGTGGCGCGCATGTCCGGTTACGGCCAGACCGGCCCCTATAGCGATCGCGCGGGCTTTGGCGGCATCGCCGAGGCCATGGGCGGCTGGCGGCGTCTGGTGGGCGATCCGGACCGTCCGCCATCTCGCATGGGCGTCTCCATCGGGGATTCTCTCACCGCCAGCTATGGCGCCATGGGCGTGCTCGCCGCCCTGCATCACCGCGAACGCAGCGGCCAGGGCCAGATCATCGACGCGGCGCTCTATGAGTCCGTGCTGCAGGTCATGGAGAGCCTGATCACCGAGTACTCGGCCGTCGGCTTCACGCGCGAGCGTTCGGGCCCCATCCTGCCCGGCATAGCGCCATCCAACGTCTATCCCTGCGCCGACGGCGAATACATGATCGGCGCCAATGGCGACTCTCTCTTCCGCCGTCTGGCCGAGGCCATGGGGCGACCGCAATTGGCGGACGATCCCCGCTACGCCACCCATGAGGCGCGGGGCCGCAACCAGGCCGAACTCGACGCGCTCATCGCGGACTGGACACAGACCCTGACCGTGGCGGAGCTTGAGGCCCTGATGCTGGCCAAGGGCATCCCCGCCGGGCGCCTCTATGCGCCCCGCGACATGGTCGAGGACCCGCACTTCCGGGCGCGCGAGGCGATCCTCGATGTCGCAAATCCGAAATGGCCGGGTCTCAAGATGCAGGGGGTGTTTCCCAAATTCTCCGCCACCCCGGGCGCCGTGCGCGGTCTCGCCCCCCAAAGCGTCGGCGAGCACAATGCCGAGATCCTGGGCGGCCGGCTCGGCCTCTCCCCGGCTGACCTGGAGAGCCTGAAAGCACGCGGGGTGGTCTGAAGCTTCCCCCACGGCGCCCTTGCCGGGCGCGCGGGGGCGGACTTAGCTGGCGGCGATAAGACATCCGCAGGAAGAGAGACGCCCATGCCCTCGCTCCGCCAGGTGAGCCGCGCCGACGCCGTCGCGGCGGGACGCGATCTCGTCCTGCGCTATTATGACTTCCTGTTCGGACCGGAGCGCGATCCCGTGGCCCGGCCCGGCACGGCGACCGGCACGCCCGGCGACTGGTGGACCGTCTTCGCCCTGGTCCCGGATATCTTCAAGCACGCCGTCGAAGGCTTCGCTGTCTAT
Source organism: Pseudomonadota bacterium (assembly GCA_021808285.1). Classification (GTDB taxonomy): domain Bacteria; phylum Pseudomonadota; class Alphaproteobacteria; order Caulobacterales; family Caulobacteraceae; genus Acaudatibacter. The sequence goes on from JAKBBV010000018.1 coordinate 39,760, forward strand.
CGCAACCCGGCGCGCACCCTCGATCCGGTCCTGCGCGAGCTCGGCCAGACCCGGGCCGGCTGGGTCAAGGCCAGCCAGTTCGTCTTCTCCCAGCACTGCAAGTCCCTGCGCGGCCTGGGGGTGAGCGAGGAGAAGATCGCCGCCATCCCGCACTGGCAGGTGGCCGACGCATTCGACGCCAAGGAGCGCGCCGTGCTCGCCTATGCCGACTGCCTGTGCCAGGCCGGGGGGCGCACGCCGGACGCGGTCATGGCCGCGCTCAAGGCGTTTCTCAGCGACGAGCAGATCCTGGAGCTGACCTACATCACTTGCCTCTATGACATGCACGCGGTGATGACCCGGGCCCTGCGCCTGGAGTTCGATGACCGGGATGAGCCGATTGTGGAGGTCGCCGCCCCCAGCGATTTCAGCGCCGCCGACTTCCTCGGCGGGCGACCCGGGCCATCGGCCAAGGCCTGACGCGCTCGACCGGGCCCGACTTGCCGTTTCCGGACCTGAAGCCCGATTGCTCGCACTGCGCCTCGCTGTGCTGCGTGGCGCTCGCCTTCGATCGCTCGTCACTGTTCGCCTTCGACAAGCCCGCCGGCGAGCCGTGCCGCCATCTGGACGCTGGAGGCGCCTGCCGCATCCACGCCGAGCGCGCCGCGCGGGGCTTCGGCGGCTGCATCCGCTATGACTGCCACGGCGCCGGCCAGAGGGTGACGCAGGACATTTTCGCCGGCCGCGTCTGGGCGGACGAGGCCGAGCGGCGCGAAGCCCTCTCACGGGCCTTTCCCGTGGTGGAGACGGCCCATCGCCTGCTCGTCCTCCTGGCGGAAGCGGAAAAGCTGCCCCTGGCGGAGGCGGCGGCGTCGCGCCTGACCGACCTGGCCGGACAGATCGCCGGGGCTGGCGCGGACGGCGCCGCCCTGGCGCGCCTGGAGGGCGAGACGCAGGCCTTTCTTGGCGGCCTTCGCCCCTATGTGAGGGCCAGACCGGAGCCGGAGCGCGCCTGAGCCCCCAGCCCGCCAGGACCCTCAGCCGGCCAGGGCCGGGGTCACATCCAGGCCGTGGGCGATCATCGCCGCCTCGCCGAAAACCCGGCGGAAGATGGCGTCCACGTGGAGGAAGTTGAGCGCCTCGTCGAACAGGGGCTCCAGATCCGCCCGGTCCATGACCGCAGAGACCTCGGGGTCAGCGGCCAGGAGGTCGATGAACCGGCCTTCGCCGCGCCAGACCTTCATGGCGTTGCGCTGGACGCAGGCATAGGCCGCCTCCCGCGCCAGCCCCTTCTGGGTCAGCTCCAGGAGCACGTTTTGGGAGTGCACAAGACCGCCGAGGCGATCGAGATTGCGGCGCATGTTCTCAGGATAGACCACCAGGCCGTCCACCACCGAGGCAAGGCGCGCCAGGGCGAAGTCGAGATGCACGTTGGCGTCGGGGGCGATGCCGCGTTCCACCGACGAATGGCTGATGTCCCGTTCGTGCCACAGGGTCACGTTCTCCAGAGCCGGAATCACCGCGGAGCGGACCAAGCGCGCCAGACCGGTGAGATTCTCGGTCAGGATCGGATTGCGCTTGTGCGGCATGGCCGAGGAGCCCTTCTGGCCGGCTTCGAAGCGCTCCTCCGCCTCCAGAACCTCGGTGCGCTGCAGGTGGCGGATCTCGGTGGCCAGCCGCTCGATGGAGCTGGCGACCACGGCCAGAGCGGCGAAGAAGGCCGCGTGCCGGTCGCGCGGGATCACCTGGGTGGAGATGGGCTCGACACGCAGGTCCATCTTCTCGGCGACGTGAGCCTCCACCGCCGGATCGACGCTGGCGAAGGTCCCCACAGGTCCGGAGATGGCGCAGGTGGCGATCTCGAACCGGGCCATGGCCAGGCGCTCCTTGGCGCGCACGAACTCCGCATAATGGCCGGCGAGCTTGAGGCCGAAGGTGGTCGGCTCGGCGTGGATGCCGTGGCTGCGGCCCACGCACGGGGTCAGGCGGTGTTCGAACGCGCGGCGCTTGAGGGCGGCGAGGACGAGGTCCACGTCCTCCATCAGGATGTCCGTCGCCCGGGCCAGCTGCACCGCCAGCGTCGTGTCATTGACGTCCGAGGAGGTCATGCCCTGGTGCAGGAAACGCGCCTCGGGCCCGACGATCTCGGTGACGTGGGTGAGAAAGGCGATGACGTCGTGGCGGGTCACGCGCTCGATCTCGTCGATACGCTCCACATCGAATGTCGCGTTGCCGCCGCGCGCCCAGATGACCTCGGCCGCAGCCTTGGGGATCACTCCCAGCGCCGCCATGGCGTCGGCGGCGTGGGCCTCGATTTCGAACATGATGCGGAAGCGGGTCTGGGGGGCCCAGATATCCGCCATGGCGGGACGGGTATAGCGCGGGATCATGCCCCCCCGTTTAGGCGGTTGCGCCCGCGCGCGAAAGACCGTCACCTGTCGGGGTTCGTCTTTCCCACGCCACGGTCGGTTCGTCCCGGCGCCATGATGGAATCGCCCATGCCCCCTCGCCCCCTGATCGCCGCACTCGCCGCCGGCCTTTGCCTCGGCGCGTCCGCCTTCACGCCGACCCTGGCCCAGGCCGCCGGCGATCCGACCCGCGATCTCCTGGAGGCGCTCTCCAATGCGCCCGGGCCCTCCGGCTTCGAGGAGCCGGTGCGCGCGATCATGGTCCCGGCGCTGAAACCCTATGGCAAGCTCAGCTATGACGGCATGGGCTCGGTGATCCTTGAGACAGGGACGAGCGGGCCCAAGGTCATGCTCGACGCCCATATGGATGAGCTGGGCGGGATGACCCGGCGCATCACCGCCGACGGCTTCGTCACCATGCAGATGCTCGGCGGCTGGCTGGATGCGGCCCTGCCCGGCCAGCGCTGGATCATCATCGGCGCCAAGGGGCCGGTTCAGGCGGTGAGCGCCATGCGCGATATCCACGTCATCCCCGCCGATGAGCGCGGCAAGCCCTTCGACCGGCGCAACCTGTTCCTCGATGTGGGGGCCAGCAGCGCCGCCGAGGCCGCCGCGCTGGGCATCGAGGCCGGCGACCCCGTCGTCCCCGACTCCAAGTTCGTCGAGATGAACATCGCCGGGCGCTATATGGGCAAGGCCTGGGACGACCGGGTCGGCTGCGCGGTGATCATCGAGGCCCTGCAGCGTCTGGCCAAGGAAGGCCATCCCAATCATCTCTTCGTGGTGGCCACGACGCAGGAGGAGATCGGCCTGCGCGGCGCGCAGACGGCCTCGAACCTCGTCCAGCCGGACATCGGCATCGCCATCGAGGGCGGCATGGCCGGCGATCAGCCCGACACCCATCCGGACGAGACCAATGCGCGCCTGGGCGGCGGTCCGGATCTCTTCGTCTATGACGCCAGCGCGCTGCCGAACCGCAAGTTCACGGCTCTGATCCGCCAGACGGCCAAGGAGATTGGCGTTCCCGTCCAGCTCGACCTCGTCTCTGGCTATGGCGACGATTCCGCGATGATGCAGAAATCCGGGGGCGGGGCGCCGACCATGAACATCGGCGTGCCGGTGCGCTACATGCACGTCCACAACGGCATTATGGACCGCAAGGACTTCGACGAGACGGTCGATCTGGTGGTCGCCGTGATCAAGCGCCTGGACGCCAAGACGGTGGCGCAGCTTCGCGACTTCACCCCGCCGGGACAGTAGGCGCCGAAGCGGTCACGCGGCGGCGCTCGCCGTTTCGGCCAGGCGCTTTTCCAGGCCAAAGGCGGCCAGGAGATAGTGGAGGCCGCCCCAGGCATAGAAGAGCACGGTGATCGAGATTCCCTGTCGCGTGGCGTCGACCAGGGCTGCGCGGCAGGCGCCGGCCACAACCGCGGACGCGCCCTTGGGCGCGACGCCGCCGGGGCACAGATGGGCGAAGCTCGGCGCATGGGCGGGCGCGGCGCGCCAGAGCTCGGCCAGTCCCGCCCCAAGGCCGCCTCCCCCTCCCGCTCCCAGGGCGAAATGAAGCTGGGCCAGATGGTCGATCAGGACCCCCGTCAGCAGGGGGCCGCCGCCGAGCGCGATCAGATTGAGGAACAGGAACATCACCGCCGTCGCCGTGGCCCGGCGATGCGGGGGCATGACGTTCTGCACCACCCCGAAGGTGGGGCCCAGATAGGTGTAGTGGAACACCCCGGGCAGGGCCAGGATCAGGGCCGCGACCCGCCAGTCGCCCTGGCCGTAGCCGAGCAGATAGAGCGGCGTGGCGATGGCGAGGCCGATGGCGGGAGTGAGGGCGTACCAACGCGCGCCATGGCGGCTCGCCCAGTCGCTCACGAAGCCGCCGAGCAAGGTCCCGAGCCCCGTGGAGACGCCGCCGATGAGGCCGAAGATCAGGCCGACCGTGGCATAGTCCAGTCCGAAGGCGCGGGTGAAATAGGGGGCCGAGAACTGGCCGATGCCATAGCCGCCCACCGAGGTCAGGGTGATGCCCAGCACCATGTGCAGGATCGGCCAGCGTCCAAACAGCTCGCGGGTCACGACCCACAGCTCGGCCAGTTCGTGACGAAGACCGCCGCGCGGCGCGGGCGCCGCGGTCGCGTCGAGGCCCCCGCGCGCCGGCTCGCGCACCACGAGTTTGATCGCCAGGGCGAGCAGCAAGCCTGGCGCTCCGACGACGAAGAACGCCACCCGCCAGCCATAGGTCTTGGCCAGCCAGCCGCCCGCCACCGAACCGATCATAGCGCCCAGCGGAATGCCGAAGGCGTAGACCGCCAGGGCCGAGGCCCTGCGCTTCGCCGGATAATAGTCGGAGATGAGGGACTGGGCCGGCGGCGTGCATCCGGCCTCGCCGATCCCCACACCCACGCGCAGGGCCAGCAGGGAGAGGAAGCTCCCCGCTAGGCCGCAGGCGGCGGTGAACCCCGACCAGAGCACCACCGCGACCGAGATGATCGTCACCCGGTTGAAACGCTCGGCCAGGCGCGCGATAGGCACGCCGAGCACCGTATAGAGCAGGGCGAAGGCCATGCCCCCCAGGAGTCCCAACTGGGTGTCGGTGATCTTGAGGTCGAGCTTGATCGCCTGACCGAGGATGCCGACGATGGTGCGATCGACGAAATTGAAGGTATAGGCGGCCAGCATCAGGCCGAGCACGATTTTGCGGTAGGTCTCGCCCGCATCTCGCGTGGCCGCGGTCGTCATGGCGCGTCGCTCCCCCACGGCGCGCCGGTTTTCGCGGCGCCTCTGGCGTCTTTGGCTGAGGGCGGCTCGCGCCGGCCCCGACTCTGTTGAAGGAGACAGTCGTGGAATTGATCATCGGCGACAAGGTCTGGTCGAGCTGGTCCCTGCGACCCTGGCTGGCGCTCAAGAGGACCGGCGCGCCGTTCACCGAGACCCTGGTGCGCCTGCGCGAGCATGACCTCACCACGGCCAACATCCGCGCCGCGGGCTCGCCCACGGGCTTGGTGCCGGTGCTGCGGGATGGCGATCTGACCCTTTGGGACAGCCTGGCGATCAGCGAATACCTGGCCGACCGCTTTCCCGAGGCGACCCTCTGGCCCGCCGATCCGGCGGCCCGCGCCCTGGCCCGGGCGGCGGCGGCGGAGATGCACGCGGGCTTTCCCAACCTGCGCCGCCAGCTCTACATGGATCTGGCCCGCCGCGCGCCGCTGGAGCTTGAGCCGGCGACGCAAGACGAGATTCGCCGGGTCGTGACGCTGTGGCTCGCCCTTCTGGACCGGTTCGGAGGCCCTTTCCTGGCCGGAGGCTGGTCCATCGCCGACGCCTTCTACACTCCGGTGGCCACGCGGTTCCGATCCTATCTGGTCGATCTGTCCGCCTTCGGTGACGACGGTCGGGCCGCCGCCTATGCGGCGCGCCTCCTGAGCGAGCCGGATTTTCTGGACTGGGAGCGAGCGGCCCTGGCGTAAGCGCGGGACGGCTGCGACAAGCGTTTGGAAGCGGTACACGATTCCGTGGCGGCGGGAGGGCGAGGCATGCGACAGCGGTGGGGCGGGGCAGGGCTCATCGCGCTCCTGGCGCTGCTGGGAGCCGCCGCGCAGGCCCAGACCCAGAATCCGACGCCGGCCGCCGCCGCACCGCCCTTCAGCCGCGACAGCACATATTTCGCCCCGGACGGGACGGCCTACATTCAGCGCATCGTCCCGATCCCCCCAAGCCTGAGCGCGCAAGCGCGAGACTTCCTAAAGGCTGAGGCGGCTCCGTCCTCGGCCCGGCCGCCTATGAGCCTTGAGGATAGCCGGCGACATGAAGCGCAACGCGTGAAGCGTGATGGCGTCCTCGCGCTCCGTAAGTACCCTGCGACCCTCTCCGAGGCCGTGATCGCCGGCGTCCCCGTCACCGTCTTTCGCCCCAAAGCGGGGGCCGGACCGGTCCGCCCCTTCGTGCTGATCAATGTCCATGGCGGCGCTTTCATCTTCGACTGCTGCTCGGAGGTAGAGAGCGTTCCGCTGGCCAATCTGACGCGGTCCGAGGTGATCTCCGTGGGCTATCGCCTCGCGCCCGAACATCCCTTCCCCGCGGCGGTGGACGACGTGATCGCGGTCTACCGGGAGGTGCTGAAGACCCATCCCGCCTCCGCCGTGGCCATCTATGGGACCTCCTCGGGCGCGGTGATCACCGGCGAGGTGGCGGTCGCCCTCAAGCGGCGCGGCCTGCCCGAGCCCGGCGCGCTGGGAATCTTCTCCGGTTTCGGCGATTTCGCCATGCGCACGGACACGCGGGCCATCTTCTCTCTGGTGGGCTTAGGCGGCGCCGTTTCTCCTCAAGAGCCGCTCGCAGCCGTCGAGCACGAGTATCTGGGCGGCGCCGATCCGACCGACCCGCGCGTGTCCCCGATCCGGGGCGATCTTTCCGGCCTGCCGCCCACCCTGTTCCTCACCGGCACGCGCGACGCCTTCCTGAGCGGGGTGAGCCTCTTCGAACGCGCCATGATCCGGGCCGGGGACGATCCCCAGCTCGTCGTCTTCGAAGGCCTGCCCCACGCCTTCTGGGTCGAGCCGGACCTGCCGGAGGCGGACGAAGCCGACCGCATCATGGCCCGGTTCTTCCTCAAGCATCTGCGCGCCGGGGCGAAGGCGGGGCCGGCAAGGCCGTGAGGCGCAAAGGGACTTGAGGCCCGGACGACCCTGCGGCCTCGCCCGCTTACGCGGCCATCGCCTCCACGCGCTCCCAGGTCGTGGCCTGCATGGCCGGAAGGGCGTTCATGCGGCCGAGCCAGGCGGCGAGCGAGGGGCAAGGGGCGGTCAGGGCCGGCCATTCGGGCGTCATGGCGAAGAAATCGAGCTGAGCGGCGATCATGAAGTCGGCCAGGCTTGGCGCTTCGCCTACGAAGTAGGCTTTGTCGCCAAGGAGTCGCGCCAGTTCGCTGAAAACCTGGTGGGCCCGGGGCATGGCGGCGGCGATGGCGTCCTCGTCCGGCGTCAGGCCCATGAGGCGCGGCCCGACGATGCGCTGAAAGCCGATGACGTTCCCGCAACCCTGGAACAGGTACCAGTCGCTGATGTTCATGGCCTGATCCATGCGCGCCGCCTCGCGCGGATCGACCGGGGTGAGCGCCGGGTTCGGCAGGACGCGGTCGAGATAGCGCAGGATGGCCTGGACCTCGTAGAGGCGGAAATCGCCGTGATCGAGCACCGGCACGCGGCCGAAGGGATGGCGCGCCAGGTGCGCTTCGCCCCGGAGGGCGCCCGGCGCCACGGCCTCGAACCGGTAGGCCGCCCCCTTGTGCTCCAGGGTCGCCAGCACCGCACGGCCGAAGGGGCTGCCGGGGATGGAGTGGACGACGAAATCGGTCATGGAAGGCGCCTTTCGCTATTTCAGGGAGGCCGCGACAAGCGCCGCATAGTCGGCGAGGAGCCCCGGCCAGCCGCCGTCGAGCTGGTCGCGCCGCGCCTGCGCCTGCGCCCCGAAGCGTTCCAGGTTCCGATGTTCGAGGGTGACGCGCGTCCCGCCCTGGGGCAGGGCCGTGAAGGTGATCTCGACCTCGGTGAGGAAGCCAGGATCGAACGTCCACTGCGCGTTCAGGCGCCAGCCGAGCAGGAGGCGGGTCGGAGGCTCCCAGGCGATGACTTCGCCCCAATGGGTCTCCTGCCCTTCGGCGTCGCGCTCGAACCAGCGTCCGCCGGGGCGCGGCTCCAGGATGATGGCCTCGTGCGGCGACTTCGCCACCGTGCGCCCCTTCGGCCACCAGTCGGCCATGCGCGAAGCGAACAGGTCAAAGGCCTGCGCCGGAGGCGCGGCGACCTCCACGCGGCGGAGAATGGGTGCGATCGTCATTCGGGATCCCTGTCCTTGGGTCTGAACTGCGCGTCGGCGAAGGCCGCGAAGGCGTCGAGCGCCTGGCCCCAGTGCCGGTCCAGCCAGTCGCGCATGGCCCCGATGCCGCGGGGGTCGAGGCGATAGAGTCTGCGCGCGCCCACGGCTTCGACGCTCACGAGCCCCGCATCCTTGAGCACCTTCAGGTGCTGCGACACGGCGGGCCGGGTGACGGGGACGGTCCGCGCCAGTTGGCCGACGCTGGCGGGACCGGCCGCGAGACTCTCCACGAGACTTCGCCGTGTGGCGTCGCCCAAGGCGTCGAAGCCGTCGACAGGTTTGACGCTTAGGTTAGTCATCACTAACGGTTAGTCGTGACTTATATATTCGTCAAGGCCCCAGATCTGATGTCCGCGCCACCCCCGGACCTTGCCGGCATCCCCCACCCGGCCCCCCCCTCGGCCCGTCGAGGCGAGGGGGGGGGGTCGAGGCGAGGTCGGCGAAGGACGGGGTCGGATCGCCCGAAGGAGGGGTGTGCACGAGGACGATCGCGCTGGCCGACAGCTCCAGGGACCGGCGTATGACCTCTTCGAGACGGTCCG
>JAKBBV010000066.1 GCA_021808285.1 Pseudomonadota bacterium
CGGTCTCATGACGCTCCTGGGCCTCATTGAGCGCGCTCGTCCGAGCCGCCCGCAGCGCCGCCTCACTTTCGATTTTCGCCAGCCTGTCACGGGCCGCAGCGACCCGACGGGCGGCCGGCCCCGGCGCTGCCCGGGCCAGCGCCAATGCCTGATCCGCCTCCAGGATCCGCGCGGCGACCGAAGCCTGAGCCGCCTGCGCCGCGTCGGCTTCGGAGTTGAGCTCCGCAATCCTGTCTTCAAGGGCGAGAAGGCGATTGCGCTGCTCCAGGCGAATCTGGGCCGGCCTTGGCGCACTCGCGGTCGAGGTGAAGCCGTCCCACCGCCAAAGGTCACCCTCGCGAGAGACCAGACGCGCACCCTGCGGCAGGCTGCTCTGGAGTCGGGGGCCGACCATCTGGTTCACCAGACCAATGAGGGCGATGCGGGCGGCCAAGGCAGGAGGCGCTTGGACATGGGCGGAAAGCGGGGTCACGCCCTCGGGCCAGGCCGGCGGCCGCGGGTCAACACCGCCCCCCCAGAAGCTGGAGGCCTGGTCGGTCAGGGCGGCGGCGAGGTCCTCGCCCAATGCGGCCGCCAGTGCGGCCTCCATGCCCGCCTCGACCAAGACCAACTCCAGGACTGGAGGGAAGGTCGGACCTGCAGTGGTGTGCAGCAGGCGCCTCAGACCCTGCGCTTCGGCCCTTGCCGCCGCCAAGGCGTCAACGGCCGTACGCGCCCGCTGCCGTGCAGCCGTCTCCTCCTGAACGATCACAGCTCTCGCCGTCTCCTGATCTTCCACGACCTGACGCGCGCGCGCCTCTGCCGTTTCGGCGGCTTCCCGTTCGCTCTTCGCGTCTTTGAGGTCCTGAGTGTTCTCCTCTCCCAGGGCCAACCGTTGGGCGCGGGTATCGGCACAGGCTTGATCCAGCCGCGCCACGACGGCCTCAGTCGCCGTCACCGCCGCTTCGGCCGCTCGGCGCTCTGCCTGAGCCGTCGCCAACTGACGCGTGGTAGATTCGAGCGCCTCCTCAGCCAGGATTCGGTCTCGTTCCGCCGCCGTCCAGGTCGCCTCGAGATCGGGAAGCCGAGTGGGGGTCTTGGCGATCTCGTCGGCGATGAGCGCCAGCTCCGCCGTCAGCGCCTCAAGGGCCTGGGCTGCATCGCGCCCGATGCCGCGCTCCCGGGCCTCCTCCTCGTCGATCCGCCCAATTTCGCGCTCCAATCTCGCCCGCTCCTGCTCGGCGGACCTCAGCTCACGCTCCGCCCGGTCGATATCAAGGACCAGACGAGCTCTCACCGCCGCAGCGACCTGGGCTTCTTCGCGCGCTCGGGCGAGCGGCGCCTCCTGCTCCAGGAGATCGGCGTTTGCGCGGGCCGCTGCACGCGCCGCTTCCTCCGAGATGCGTGTGGACTCGGTTTCGGCGAGTCGGCGCTCCCGCCAGATCCCAGTCGCCTCGCGCCAGCGCGCCATCACGAGGCTGGTCTCAAGCCTCCGGATGTCTTCAGCGATCTGCCGATAGCGGGAGGCCGAGCGGGCCTCCCGTCGGAGCCGGGCGGCGTGAGCCTCCACCTCTCTGGCGACGTCCTCGAGCCGGGCGAGGTTGGCTTCTGCTGCGCGCAACCGAAGCAGCGCTTCATGGCGACGGCCGTGCAGTCCAGCCACGCCGGCGGCCTCCTCAAGAATGCGCCGCCGGTTTTGCGGTCGTGCGGCGATCAACTCGGAGATCTGGCCCTGGCGCACCAGAGCGGGCGAGTTGGCGCCCGTCGAGGCGTCTGCGAACAGGAGCTGGACGTCGCGCGCCCGGACTTCTGACCCGTTGATGCGAAAGGCCGATCCCTGGCCCCGGGCGATCCTTCTCGTCACCTGGATCAGTGGCATGGCCGCATAGGCGGCGGGCGCGGTCCGGTCGCTGTTGTCGATCTCGACTGTCACCTCGGCGTGATTGCGCGGCGGGCGCTCTGCGGCTCCCGCGAAGATCACATCGTCCATTCCGTCGCCGCGGAGGGCTTTCGCCGAGGATGCGCCCATGACCCAGCGCAGCGCCTCCAACAGATTGGATTTGCCGCATCCGTTGGGTCCAATCACTCCGGTCAGGCCCGGCGATACGAGGAACTCCACCGGGTCAACGAAGGATTTGAAGCCGGACAGTTTCAGCCGGTTGATATGCATGGCATGCGCCTGAGACCCCCTTCCCGTGTCAGGCCCTCGAACCCGAGGGACCCCAGCTGATCCGGTCGCGGCCTAATGGCGCGCCCGAGTGATCTCCTCGGCCAAGGACTCCAGGCTTTGATCGCCTTCGACCTTCCGTCCATTGATGACAAAGGTCGGCGTGGCCTGAATTCCATTGGCTTCCGCCAGAGCGTTGGTGTTCGTTTCCAGATCCTTCAACTCCCTGTCGTTGGTCAGGCAGGCGGAGAAGGCGTCGACGCTCATTCCGGTCTGCTCCTTGGCCACCTTGTAGAGAGCGGTCCCGCCGCCTTCCGCGACGCCCGCCTGGTCGGCGAAGACGGCGTCGACAAAGGGGAAAAAGCGATCGGCAGGGGCGCAATTGGCTACCAGAAACCCGGCGACGGCGAGTTCTGAATCGCCGGTGATCATCTCCCGGAAGACAAAACGCACCTTCCCCGTGTCGATGAACCGGGCCTTGAATTGCGGAAACACGGTTTGCGCCCAGACTGCGCAATGCGGGCAGCCGACGGATGCATATTCGATCACCGTGACCTTCGCCTTGGGTGATCCCAACACGTGTTCGTAGCGAGGGTCAGACATCGCCGCCGAAGGAGCCGCGGCGGTCGCTCGTGCAGCGCCCGCCATCAACAGCAGGGCCGTCAGGAAGCCCACGGCAGACTTCGGCGTCACCCGATTCACGAGGGCCGCGCTCCGGCTTTGGCGAGATCGGCCTGAAGCTCCGCCCAGCTCAGCTCACCCTCATAGACCTTTCCGTCGATCACAAAGGTGGGAGTCTGTTTGATGTGCTCGACCTTGGCGGCGTAGCTCCAGCGCGCCCGGAGCGCCGCCAGGGCCTTGGAGTCGCTGATGCAGGCCTCGAACGTCTCCGGACTGAGTGAGGCCGCGCTGGCGATCTCCATGAGCGGGCTCTCCCTTGTGGATCGGTCATAGATGCGCGCCTGGATATGAAAGATCCTGTCGAGGACGGTAAAGTATCGCCCAGGCCCGGCGCACCGCGCCGCCAGGAAGCCGGCGGCTGCGACGCCGGTGTCGCCCGAAGCCGCCTCGCGCAGGATGTAACGGACCTTGCCGCTGTCGACATAGGCCGCCTTGAAGCGGGCGAACACCGTATTGTTGAAGTCCGCGCAGTGGGGGCAGCCTACCGAGGCGTACTCGATCACGGTCACGGGGGCGGCGGCGAGGCCGAGCGACATATCGTCTGCTCTGGGGGGGGCCGGACGGGGGCCCTGACAGGCGGCGAGAGCCAGGGGAGCGATCCAGACCAGGGCGACGCGCCGCAGAGGGGCGAGCGGAATGGCGTCGGGGAGGAAACGAAATATCAGCATTGTCGATGGTCGATCATGGAAGGAGGAGCGCTAAGGCGCAAGCGGCCCACCCTCAAATCCCGCGATCGAGGACGCCTCGGCCGAGGCGGACCAGAGCCTCCTTTAGCGGACCCTCCGGCACTGTATCGAGCACTTGCGACAATTCGGCTTCCTTGGCTGCGTCCAGAGGGCCGTGGCGACGCCGTGCTGCGGCCTGGGGGTTCGCCTGGGGCTGCTTGCGGGCCCAGGCTCCCTTCAGGGGCCCCTGCACGATGCGTAGCCGATGCACCGGGGCGCCGCCCAGAACGAGATTGATCCGGGCCAGAAGATCCTCCGCCTGATGCTGGATGAGAGCGGCGTAGGCCCCGGCGACGCGCAGCTCCAATGTCGTCTCCGCGCCCCGACGGCTGCGTATCAAGCGCACCGGCTCGCAGCGCCGGGCCATGGCGTCGCCAACAATCTCGGGCCAGCGACTCTGAAGCGTGTCAGCGCCGGGGCCGAAGCGAGCTTCCAGCGCCTTGACGGCCGCCGCTGTCGCGCGACCGGCGGCAGGCGGTGGGCGTCTCGCCGGGCGAGATCGCACGGAGTTCAGGATAAGGGCCGCTTCGGGCAGGGTTGGCAGGGACCGCCGCATTCGCCCATTCTAGCCTTGCTTATGACCTCCGTCGCCTCTCTCCGCAGCCGCCTTCTGGCCTGGTATGATCACGCTCGGCGCGACTTGCCCTGGCGCGCGCCGCCCGGCCAGCGCACAGACCCCTACCGAGTCTGGCTGTCCGAAGTGATGTTGCAACAGACGACCACAGTCCATGCGACCCCGTATTTTCTCGAGTTTACCCGGCGCTGGCCCACGGTGGGTGATCTGGCGGCGGCGCCGGAGGCCGAAGTCATGGCCGCTTGGGCGGGTCTTGGCTATTATGCCCGGGCGCGCAATCTGATCGCCTGCGCCCGCGCGGTGGCCGCCAGGGGCGGGGTCTTTCCCGACCAGGAGTGCGATTTGCGAGCCCTGCCCGGGCTTGGCCCCTACACCGCCGCCGCCGTCGCCGCGATCGCCTTCGACCGCCCCGCCACAGTGGTGGACGGCAATGTGGAGCGGGTCATATCTCGTCTCCATGCCTTGGAGGACGCATTGCCTGCTGCGCGCGCCCGTCTCCGCGCCCTGGCTTCCGAGCTGACCTCCGACGAGCGGCCCGGCGATTGGGCGCAGGCGCTCATGGACCTTGGCGCCATGGTCTGCCGGCCCCGTTCACCCATTTGCGAGGCCTGCCCGTGGAATGGGTCCTGCGCGGCGGCGGCCCGGGGAACGCCGGAAGCCTGGCCGCGGAAGCGCCCAAAGCCGGTCGGCGCGACACGTTTCGGCCTCGCCTTCATTCTGACCCGCGGAGACTTGGTAGGGCTCGTACGACGTCCTGGCCGCGGTTTGCTGGGAGGCATGCTGGGACTGCCGACGACACACTGGCGACCCAGACCCTGGTCGCTCGCCGAAGCGCTCGACGATGCCCCAGCGCCTGTAGCCTGGCGCAGTTTTGGTGGTGTGCGACATGTCTTCACCCATTTCCCGCTCGAGCTGGATGTCTATGGCGCGCTCGGGGCGGCCCGGACAGACGAGCTCATCTGGATGCCGCTGAACACCGCCTTGGAGGCGGTTCCAACCGTGTTCGCAAAGGCGCTTCGTCTCAAACTCGCCGCGGACGAGTCGTGAGACGCCGCCCGATGCCGGACGGCGTGGTCACGCGCGGAAAGTATCGAACTCCAAGGACCGTTCAGCGGTTGCGAGCGGTCTCGCGAAGCAGACCGATTTCAGCCTGCTCTCGCGACTCAGCGCACCCTGGCGCGTAGCTGAGCGCGCAGGGTGTCGATAGGCTGAAGGCCGCGGTCGGTCTGGATGTGCCAGTAGGTCCACCCGTTGCACGCAGGTTGGGACTCAATCATGGCTCCAAGCTTGTGGATTGAGCCGGTGAGCGGGCCGGACGCCAGACTCCCATCCGCCCGCACCTTAGCGTTGCGACGGCCCTTGGGGCACCACAGCACATCACCGGGGCTGAGGAGTCCTTCCTCAACGATCTGGCCGAAGGGGATACGGGGCTCCTCCCGGCGCGATCGGGTGAAGTCCAAATCCTCCGGCCGCGCCGGCGCGATCGCAGCGATGCGCGCCTTCGCCAAACTCGCATAGCGGGACTCGCGCTCGATTCCGATAAAGCGCCGCCCAAGCCGCTTGGCCGCCGCCCCGGTGGTTCCGACTCCGAAGAACGGGTCGAGCACCAGATCTCCTGGACGGGTCGAGGCGAGAAGGACGCGGTGCAGCAGGGCCTCCGGCTTCTGGGTCGGGTGCGCCTTGGCTCCAGTCTCATCCTTGACCCGTTCCTCGCCCGAACAGATGGGCAGCGACCAGTCCGAGCGCATCTGCACCTCGTCATTGGCCATCTTCATGGCGTCATAGTTGAAGGTGTAGCGGCCCGCGCCGCGACCGCGCGCAGCCCAGATCAGCGTCTCGTGGGCATTGGCGAACCGGGTGCCTTTGAAGTTGGGCATGGGGTTGGTCTTGCGCCAGATGACGTCGTTGAGGATCCAGAACCCGGCATCCTGAATCGCCCGGCCGACGCGATAGATGTTGTGATAGCTGCCGATCACCCAGATCGTTCCTTCAGGCTTCAAGATCCTGCGGCATGCCTTGAGCCACGCGGTGGTGAAGGCGTCGTAGGCCTCGAAGGACTCGAACCGGTCCCACTCCTCGTCCACCGCATCCACGCGGGAATTATCCGGCCGCAGAAGCTCGCCGCCCAGTTGCAGATTATAGGGCGGGTCGGCGAACACCATGTCGACGCTGGCTTCCGGCAGCTTGGCCATGGCCTCAATACAATCGGCGACAAGAATCTGGTGGGCGGGGTCGTCCATGAAGGGGTCCGTTCGCGTCGTGAAGTCGACAGAGTGACGAGCCGGGGTTGAGACGATCTTAACCGCCCAGCGCAGGCGCGACGTTAAGCGCCCACGCCCCAGGCGCCGGCGACGATGGCGCCAGTCAGCAGCAGACCGGCTGTCACGTTCGATTTGAACAGGGCGAGGGCTTTTGCCGGAGTTTCAGCGTCGGATTCGCAGGCCTGCCGGGCCAGGTGGGCCGTGAAGGTCATCAGACCGGCGAAGAACAGGGGGCCCAGCCGTGCGATTCCCCCGGCCACAGCGGCGAAAAGGACAGAGCCGCAATAGACGAAAATGATGAACGTCCGGATCCGTCCTCCCAGCCTCAGCGCGGACGACCGCACGCCCGCGATCCGATCATCGACCATGTCCTGCACCGCGTAGAGCGTGTCATAGCCCAGGGTCCAGAAGATCCCGGAGGCGTAAAGTGAGAGGTCGGCCCACGGGCTCGGCCAGGCCGTAAAATCGGGCGGCGAGAGTAGCGCTGCAGGATCGCGGGCGGCGATATGGCCCAGCCCCGGACCCGCCGCCGCCGCCGCGCAGCCGAGCAAAGCCCCCCAGTTGAAGGTCAGGCCGAGCCAGATCTGGGGCCACCAAGTGATCCGCTTCATGAAGGGATAGGCCAGGACAAGCGGCAGGGAGGCCGCTGCGACCCATAGGCTCAGAAGGTTCAGGCCGGCCAGTATCGCGGCCGCTCCCAGGGTACAGGCAAGGGCGAAGAGGCCGGCTCCCACAAGGCTGATGTCTCCGCTCGCCACGGGTCGACGGGCTGTACGCGCCACTTGGGCGTCCAGACGGTGATCGGCCATGTCGTTGATAGCGCAGCCTGCGGACCGCATCAGAACGGCTCCGAGTGCAAAGGCGGCGACGAGACTCAGGTTTGGCAGGCGGTGCTGATGCGCCGCGGCCAGGGCGAGGCCTTGCCAGCATGGAAGGAGCAGGAGCCATATCCCGACCGGCCGGTCGAGACGCGCCAAACGAAGCCAGGGCCTGAGGGCCTCGGGGGCCCAGAGATCGACCCAGTTCGCCGCTGCGGCGTCCGGAAGGCGCTGCGCATGGCGCTCGCTCATCCGATCGCGCCGTGTGGTTTTGATGCCGACATCGCAAGAAATCTCATCCGACCAGGAACCTGTCCCTGCCGCCTAGCTTCGCCTCTCTATATGACGACGCCGTCGGGGGCACGCCATGGAGCAATACGAAGACGACGACAGCGGCAGGCCGCGGTCGTTGTCCA
Source organism: Pseudomonadota bacterium (assembly GCA_021808285.1). Lineage (GTDB taxonomy): Bacteria > Pseudomonadota > Alphaproteobacteria > Caulobacterales > Caulobacteraceae > Acaudatibacter. The sequence continues at coordinate 7,622 of JAKBBV010000066.1, forward strand.
ACCGTCAGGTGTTGGCTTTCGTCGGCGGCTACTGGCTGCGACGGCCCGCGCTCATGGTTCTCACCGTCCTGCTGATGCTCGCGGCCATCGGTTGCGAGATGCTGATGCCGCAGGCCGCTCAGGCCCTGGTGGATGCGGCCACGAGCGGTCCACAGCAGGGCAGGGCCGCCTGGGCCGCCTGGCTGTTTTTCGTCGTTGCCTATCTGGGCTCCTCGGTTTTGAGGAACGTGGCGATGCGCCCCTGGATCCCCTACTCGGCCCGCATCATGAAGGAAATGACGGACGAAGGGTTCGCCCGGGTTCAGAGTTTTTCCGCCGAATGGCATGGCGACAGTTTCGCCGGGGCCACCGTGAGGCGGCTCTCCAGAGCGATGTGGGGCTACGACGTCGTCGCCGATTCTGTGGTGGTCTGGATCGGGCCAGCACTGCTGATCCTGGCGGGCCTCTCCCTCCAAATGATCCTGCGCTGGCCCCTGGTGGGCGCATTCTCACTTGGCCTGATCCTGGCCTATATCGCCTCAAACCTGCTGCTGACTGAGGTTCATGTCCGCAGCGTCTATCAGCGATCGGTCGCCTTGGACTCCCGGATCGGCGGGGCCCTGGCGGACTCCCTCTCCTCGAACCCGGCGGTGAAGAGCTTCGGCGCGGAGTCTCGGGAGGCTGAGCGGATCGCTCGGGTAACGGAGGACTGGCGGCGCATCACCACCAAATCTTGGAACAGGTTCACCGATGTCTGGTTGGTCCAGAACCTGCTTCTTGGCGTGCTTCAGGCCGGACTGACAGGACTCGTGCTGCGCGCCTGGTCCCGAGGGGAGGCCAGCGCCGGGGGCGTCGCTTTCGTCATCACCTCCTTTCTCGTGATGAACGGCTATCTGCGAAATATTGGCGACAATCTCCGCATGGCCCAGCGTGGTCTTGCGGACATCGAGGACGTGGCCGTCTATGCCCGCACGCCGCCCCAGGTGGCGGATGCCCCAACGGCCTTGGAGTTCGCGGGCCCTTCGGGCGAAATCGTTTTTGAGGAGGTCACCTTCAGCTATCGCGGCTCGGGGCGCGACCTGTATTCACGATTCAATCTGACCATCGCGCCTGGCGAGCGAATCGCTCTTGTCGGTCCCACGGGTTCGGGCAAGTCGACCTTCGTCAAGCTTCTCCAGCGTCTCTATGACTTGGGCGGCGGCCGAATCCTGATCGACGGTCAGGATATCGCCCAAGTCGTCCAGTCCAGCCTTAGGCGTGCGATTGCCGTGGTCCCGCAAGACCCGGCGCTGTTCCATCGCAGCATCGCCGAAAATATCGCCTATGCTAGGCCGGATGCTACGCTGGCGGAGATCATCCTTGCCGCGCGACGCGCCCGCGCCGACGGCTTCATTGAGGCCCTGCCGGAGGCCTATGGCACGCTGGTTGGCGAGCGGGGCGTCAAACTCTCCGGCGGCGAGCGTCAGCGCGTGGCCATCGCCCGGGCCTTTCTGGCGGATGCGCCTATCCTCGTGCTCGACGAGGCGACCTCCTCCCTCGATGTTGAGACCGAAGCGCAGGTGCAGGCGGCAACGGAGGAGTTGATGGCGGGCCGCACCACGATTGTCATCGCCCATCGCCTCTCCACCATCCGCAGCGCCGACCGGATTCTCGTCTTTGAGGAGGGGCGAATCGTTGAGGAGGGGCGGCATGCCGACCTCTTGGCGCGCGGAGGGCCCTATGCGCGCCTTCATGCGGTCGCCCTGGGCGTCTGAGGCCGCTATCGGCGGGCGCCGCGACCTCCGGACCTGTTCCGGGCCCTTCTTTATGGCGAAAAAGCGGCGGATATTGCCGGGGCGACGAGACCGAAGACTGGCCCCCTTGATGGACGAAAAAGCTGAATGGAAGCAAGGACTGCGCCCGGTCGCGCCGACCTGTTCGCGCTACGAGGCGGGTTCAGAACTGTGGTATTTGTAACACGGCGGACGCAATATCGCGTTTCCTCTGCCGCGCACCCTTGCCGCCTCACGACAAAGCATAAAAAAAGACCCGGCGAGATGCACTCCGCCGGGCCAGTCTGGCCGCGAGAACGGGGGGGATACCCGCGGCGACACTTTATGTGTTGTCCGCGGGCTTTCGCGTCAATACGTTTTGGAAAATATACTTGGAGTCAGGCTTGGGCCGTTCTCCTGTAGGGCGGCCCGAGATCGCGTGCGACGCCGCTGGGGCGCTCGGGGCGGCGGCCTGGAGCGCGCCGTCTGACCCATCAGCGCCATAGGGGCGGCGATGCGGCGAAAACGCACACGAGTTCGGAGCGAATGGCGGCTCCGATCACGGTACTGGAGCCTCGGCATGCGCTCTCATTGCAAGCTCCATTGCAGGCCAGAGGCCAGGGCATGATCGACCAGACAGACGCGATCGACGCGGCCATGAGAGTGCTCGACGAGTTCATGGCCGCCTTCAATGCGCGCGATCTCCCCGCCTTTGAGGCGACATTCAACTTTCCGAGCATCCGACTGGCCTCGAACACGCTGCGGATCATCGAACGCGGCGATCAAAGACCGGACATGTTCGTCAGCGGGGCCCTCAGGGAATGGGACCATTCGGCCTGGGAGCATCGACGGGTGATTCATGCCGGTCCGGACAAGGTTCACCTGGATACGCGCTTCACCCGCTATCGCGCTGACGGCAGCGTCATCGGCGGTTTTGACTCCATCTATGTCGTGACCTGCGAGGGTGGGCGCTGGGGCATCAAGGCGCGGTCAAGTTTCGCCCCCTAGCTCGCCCTAAGACTCGGCCTTCGCCCTCGCTTTGCGGAACGAGTCGCAAGATCGCGGACGAGGTTTTCGTTGAAGGTCCGAAAGGCCTCATTGGTTACCTCCGGCTTGGCCAGCCCCCAGGCCCAGCGGATCACCGCCGCATTGAACACCCGGGCGCCCGCCGGAGACACGAAAAGGGTGGACTCGGCCAGTCCCCGGGTTCCGTCGTCGGCGAGCGCCTCGCCGCGAAAAAGCACGGAGATCCGCGCAGGATCTAGGGCTGGAATCAAGGAGACGCCCGCCCTCCAAAGTCTCTGACCGTCGCCGTCGGGATCGCGATTATCCCATTCATAGCCGACCACCTGGGCGGCGACATCTCCGGTCTTCCACCCCGTGCCATGGAACCAGGACGCGGAGGGGTCGGCCACGGTCAGCGCCGGGTGTTGAGGCCCGGCGGGTTCAAACCAGTTCTGGTAGGCCCCGCCCATGAGCATAGTCTCCGGTCGGCGAGCTCCGGTGCGAAAGTTGCTCGTCTCGAGAAGCCGGGGGTCCGTCCGCCCGCCGCGACGGACGATCGGATCGGACGCGGTCTTATAACAGACCATCTGACGGCCAAGGGCCGGTGTGCCCGGCGCCTGGTTGATGTCGATGAACCGCACCTGGCAGTAGGCCGTGTTGCCGCCGAAAAACGCCACGTTTCCACCCAGGGTGAATATGCGCCTGTAGAAGGCGTCGAACTCCTCCTTGCTCCAGTATTCGTCGTGAGATCCGGTGATGACGAGCGGATAGGGCTCTAGGAGTGCCGGATCGGCATGGAGATCGAAATTTGTCGCATAATCGATCCCGCCCAGGCTTTCGGCCAGCCCTTCGATCCAGTTCACCAGAAAAACATCGTATTCCCAGAAGCTCGGGGGTGTCGGGCGATCGAAGGTGACCATGAGGCCCCGGTTTTCGTCGTCGTCATTGGGGTAGATGCTGTGCCCGCCCCAGTCGTTATAGGCCTGATAGGTATTGGTCCCCAGGCGCACCAGAACAGCGCCTGAGCGCTTGGGATTACTCACGATCCAAAAGCAGCTCTTGACGTCCCGGGTCAGCGTCGTCTGTTCAACCAGGTCGGCGTAGTAGCAGCCGGGGCGCCAGCCCGTGGTGTCGATGTCCGCGAACGCTGGCGGCCAGCCTGGCCCTGTCGTCGCGCCCGAGCGCGTGGCGCCGTGATAATCAATCTTC